>JBOGAY010000059.1:0-14352 GCA_051655925.1 Sarcina sp.
CCATAACCTGCTTTAAGATTAAGCATAGTATCTAATGCATATACAGTCATAGTATATTTATGTGGAAAGTTTACAGGAACCATTCCACCATAGTGATAAGCATTAGCTCTAGGAACTTGGAATCCTTTAAGTGTAACTAAGTCTAAAGGATATCCATTTGCATAACTATTAACCCCTTGAACCATATCTTTTGCCATTGTTGTACTAGCATTAGAAGGTAGAGAATTAACAGTACTAGGTATATCTGAAGTTACCCAGTGAATCCAAGGGAATCCCATAATTGGAACTGTATCATAATCTATGATTGTAATAGCATAAGATTTAGTACTTGTAGGAGCTCCAGACCAATTTAAAGGAATTGATTCAAGTGGCATTGCACCAAGTTTATCTTTTGAAGCTGCACCATATTGTGGATCTATAATTCCATTTTTTATTCCAGAAGAACCAACAGTAAGTTGAGTTATAGGAATATAATGATTAGTACCAGTTGTTTTATCAGTAGCAGGTATAGCAGTTGTTGTTGGTGTAGGCTTAGGTGGTGCAGTGTTTGTATTTGTAGAAGTACAACCTATAGTCGCTATTGCCACTAAGCTTAAAGTAATAGCCATTAATGAAAATGATTTGAAAAATTTCATAATAATTACCTCCAAAAAGTTTTTATACCCTTTATTGTTTCCTAAATTTAAATAAATATTTATTAAAAATTAAATAGTAGTTACGTTTATATTAATATATAAATGGTACATTAGTTAGTGAAGTATAATTAGGAGTTGTGACATAGATGAATTGCTTTGACAGTAGAGAAAAGGTTGAGAAGTTTCTTAAAAGACATAAAAGTTATGATGGTAGAATTGCACTAATATTAAGAAGTTATATGAAAAAAGGCGCAAGTGTCTTAAATATAGGGTTGAATGATGGTAAAGATTTTGAAGTTTTAAAACAAACTTATGATGTTGTAGCCATTGATAGTTCACAGTTTTTTATAGATATCTATAAAGAAAATAACAGTGGGGCAGAGGTTTATAAGGTTGATGATGTAAAACTTGATATTGATAGAAAATTTGATTGTATTTTTTCAAATAAATTAATAAACCACTTAACTTTAGAAGAACTTAAAGAATCATTAAAAAAGCAAGCTCAATTATTAGAAAAAGATGGAAAAGCTTTCCACTTCTTTGCAGAAGGAACAGGTGAATTACTATTAGGTGGAGTTACACTTAATATGTTTGATGAAAATACAATAAGAACAGTAATTCCAAGTGATTTTGAAGTGGTGAAATTTAGCAAGTATTTATTAGATAATAGATTTTCTTATATTGTGCTTAAAAAGATTTAATATAATAAAAGATAGAAAGGAGAAAGGTTAAATTTTCTTCTTTTTTTTATTTTATAAAATATGAATTTTACTTGTGTTTTCAAGAGATAATATTAATGTAGGAAAATGACATTTTAAATTTATAAATAACTTTTTTTAGTAACAAAAAGGGGAAATTATTTTTAGTTAACAATATATTAAAATAAATTGACACATTTTTAATACAGTTTTAAAATGATAATAACTAACTTTTGTTTTAAATATTGAAGACTTAGAATGATAAAAACTGTTTATCAGTTTTTACAGGTAACATAAGGAGAATTTGTCATGAAAGATAAAATTATAGTTAAAGGCGCAAAAGTACATAATTTAAAGAATGTAAATTTAGAAATACCAAGAGATAAATTAGTTGTTTTTACAGGACTTTCAGGGTCAGGTAAATCTTCATTAGCGTTTGATACTTTATATGCTGAAGGACAAAGAAGATATGTAGAATCATTATCGGCATATGCTAGACAGTTTTTAGGGCAAATGAACAAGCCTGAAGTTGAATCTATAGAAGGGCTTTCACCAGCAATTTCGATAGATCAAAAAACTACATCACGAAATCCAAGATCAACAGTTGGAACAGTTACTGAAATTTATGACTACTTAAGACTTTTATATGCTAGGGTGGGAAAACCACATTGTCCTAAGTGTGGTAAAGAGATAACACAACAATCAATAGACCAAATAGTTGATAAAATAATGGAGCTTGAAGAGAAAACAAAAATTCAACTTTTAGCACCAGTTGTTAGAGGAAGAAAAGGAACTCATGAAAAAGTTTTAGAGAACATAAAAAAGAATGGATTTGTCAGAGTTAGAATAGATGGCGAAATTTATGATTTAACAGAAGATGAAATTAGTTTAGAAAAAAATAAAAAACATAACATAGAAGCTGTTGTTGATAGAATAGTGGTTAAAGAAGGAATTGAGAGAAGACTTTCAGATTCTTTAGAAATAGCTCTAAAACTAGCAGAAGGTTTAGTTATTGTTAATATAATAGGTGGGAATGATACTTTATATAGTGAACACTTTGCATGTGCAGATTGTGGTATAAGTATAGAAGAGTTAGCACCAAGAATGTTTTCATTTAACTCACCTTTTGGGAAGTGTGATTACTGTGATGGACTTGGAACATTAATGGAAATTGATGAAAAGTTAGTAGTTCCAGATAAAAGCTTATCATTAAAAGATGGTGCAATAAGTAGTTGGGGAGATGGAAGATTCAAGGATGATTCTTGGACATTTGCAGTTCTTAAAGCACTTATGAAAAAATTTGATTTTAATTTAGAAACACCATTTGAAGAGTTATCAAAAGAAGTACAAAATGCAATTCTTTATGGATTAAATGAAAAATTAATAGTTACATATACTAAAGAAGAAGTAACAAAAAATTATAGTCATTCATATGAAGGTGAAGTAAATAGCTTAAGAAGAAGATATATGGAATCAAATTCAGATTATATAAAGCAAGAGATAGAACATTATATGAATGATAATAAATGCCCTAAGTGTAAAGGATCAAGATTAAAACCAGAAAGTCTTGCTGTGACAGTAGGTGATAAAAATATTAATGAGTTCACTAAGCTTTCTATAAGAGATGAATTAAATTTTATTAATAGTGTTCAATTTTCAGAAAAAGATAAAATAATTAGTGAGCAAATCGTAAAAGAGATTCAATCAAGATTAAGTTTTCTTATAAATGTTGGTTTAGATTACTTAGATTTAGCAAGAACAGCTGGTACATTATCAGGTGGAGAAGCACAAAGAATTAGACTTGCAACTCAAATAGGTTCACAGCTTATGGGTGTATTATATATTCTTGATGAGCCATCAATTGGTCTTCATCAAAGAGATAATGATAAATTAATTGAAACATTACAGAAACTTAGAGATGTTGGAAATACATTAATAGTTGTTGAACATGATGAAGATACTATGAAAGCTGCTGATTATATTGTAGATATTGGACCAGGGGCTGGTGAACATGGTGGTAATATAATGGCAACAGGAACTTTAGAGGAAATAATGGCCAATAAAAATTCTCTTACAGGAAAATATTTAACTGGTGAAAAATTTATAGAATTGCCTAAAGAAAGAAAAGTAGGTAATGGAAGTTTTATAACAGTTAAAGGGGCTAAAGAAAATAATCTTAAAAATATTAATGTTGATTTTCCTTTAGGTGTTTTAACAATGATTACAGGAGTTTCAGGTTCAGGAAAGAGTACTCTTGTAAATGAAATTCTTTATAAGGGACTTGCCTCTAAAATGAATAAAAGATCAAAGCTTATCCCCGGGGAACATAAAGAGATTACCGGTATTGAAAATATTGATAAAATCATTGAAATAGATCAAAGTCCTATTGGAAGAACTCCAAGAAGTAATTCCGCGACATATACAGGAACTTTTGATATAATAAGAGAGCTATTTTCACAAACTACAGATGCAAAGATGAAAGGTTATAAACCAGGAAGATTTTCATTTAATGTAAAAGGTGGAAGATGTGAAGCCTGTAGTGGTGATGGTATAATCAAAATTGAAATGCAATTTTTATCAGATGTTTATGTACCTTGCGAGGTATGTAAAGGAAAAAGATATAATAGAGAAACTTTAGATGTTAAATATAAAGGGAAAAATATTGCGCAAGTTTTAGACTTAACAGTAGAAGATGCTCTTGAATTCTTTGAAAATATTCCTAGAATTCATAAAAAACTACAAACATTAATGGATGTTGGGCTTGGATACATTAGACTTGGGCAGCCATCAACACAATTATCAGGTGGTGAAGCCCAAAGAATTAAATTAGCATATGAGTTATCTAAAAGAAGTACAGGAAAAACATTATATATTTTAGATGAACCAACAACAGGTCTTCATATAGATGATGTAAATAGATTAATTAAAATATTACAGCGTTTAGTTGAAGGTGGAAATACAGCTATTGTAATTGAACATAATTTAGATATGATTAAATGTGCTGATTATATAATAGATATTGGTCCAGAAGGTGGAGATAAAGGAGGCACAATAGTTGCCAAAGGAACTCCGGAAGAAATATCAAAAATTTCAGAGTCATATACTGGAAAGTACTTGAAGAAGTATCTTGAATAAATAGATTTTAACAAAGATATTATTTGTAAAGTCAGAAAATTTAAAAAAATATCTATTCTTTCAGAATTTGCGATTATTTTAAAATATCACTAAAATTCACATTTTGATAATAGATAAATCTTTAAAGGTGTTTTAAATTAATAAAATGTTAAGAAAAAAGATATTTTGTTAAAAAATAAATGTTAAAAATATAAAGATGTAATTTTTTTAGTGTATAATCAGTATATAATATAAGACTATTGGAAAAAGAGTACAAAAAAATTGTAGAGGTGACAGTATGGATTTAAATAAGTTAATGGGTTTTGCTTTTAACATATTTTTTGTTATCATGTTACTACTTATCATTTTCTACTCACTTAGAATAATGTCTAAGGATGTTGAAGATAAAGGTAAGGGTAAGAGTAAGGAAAACAAAAACAAAGTAGATAAACCTGTGAATAAGGTTAAATCAGAACCTAAGAAAAAAGTTGAGAGGCCGATAAATAAAGCTTCAACAGAAGAAAAAAGATCATATGGATTACAAGTCGTAGCAACTATGACAGAGGGAAGACTAAAAGTTGGAACTGTTATCCCTATGAAAAACATAACAACATTAGGAAGAAAGGAAGATAATTCTATAATACTTAATGATAAATTTGTATCATCTAATCATGCAAGAATTTACGTTAAAGATAATAATATTATTTTAGAAGACTTAAATAGCACAAATGGAACATTTGTAAATGAACAAAAAGTTTCAGGAAAAATAAGAGTTGGTATAAATGATAGTATCAGATTAGGAAGTACAATATTTAAGATTATAGGATAGTCGAGGTGAAGGTATGAATACTGTTAAGTATGAAAAGAGGCTATTGAGACTTGTATATTTACTTTGTATAGGTATATTTACAAATTTAGCACTTTTAAAGACGCCAGTTGATAAAATGGCATTTGTAATGGCTGCAGTAATTATAGTGGTAATAAGTTTTTCACATTATATAATTAGAAAATTCTATCCAGATGGGGATAAATATCTATTTATCCTTGCATCTGTTTTAGCAGTAATAGGGCTTGGAATTCAATACTCAATGAGTGTAAATGTTGCAATTAAACAATTAGTATGGTTCTGTGTAGGAATAACAACATACATGTTAATTGTTATAATAATTCCAAAGTTTAAGAATTTTGCTAAATATAAAAATATTTATTTAGTAGGAACACTTTTATTTATGTCAATGTCAGAAGTGTTTGGGACAACTATAAATGGTGCGAAGAACTGGATTCGATTTGGAAGTTTCACATTTCAACCATCAGAAATAGGTAAGTTATTTATAATTTTATATTTAGCATCAGTCTTAATAAACTATCAAGCTAAGAAAAAAGTAAAAGATGATTTAAAGCAACTTATAGAACCCGGTGTGGTAGTCGCATTGTCAGTTGGACTAATGGTACTTCAAAGTGACTTAGGTGCAGCAGCTTTATTCTTTATATTATCATTAACAATGTTATATATGGCAACTTCAAAAAAACGGTATGTATTTGTTGGATTGTTACTAGCCTTAGTTGGAGGAGTAATAGCAATATTTTTATTTGCTCACGTAAAAGAGAGAGTAGTAATTTGGTTGAATGTTTGGAAATATGCTCAAACTCAAAGTTATCAAATTGTTCAAGGGTTCTATTCAATCGCAGCTGGGGGAGCATTTGGTCAAGGTCTTGGTCAAGGTATAACAGCATTTATACCATTTGTTGATACAGATTTTGTTTATACAGCAGTATGTCAGGAATATGGAATGATATTCTCAATAGCAATGTTATTTATATATTTCTTAATATTCTACAGAGGAATGAGAGCAGCGCTTCGTAGTAAAGATAACTTCTCAAAACTTTGCGCGGTGGGATTCAGTACACTTATAGTTGTTCAAGTTTTAGTAATTATAGGTGGTATATTTACAATAATACCTCTTACAGGAATTACACTACCTCTTATAAGTTATGGAGGAACATCAACACTTACAATATTCTTTGCTCTAGGATGTTTGCAAAAGATATCAGAGGAGGGAAATAACTAGATGGCTGATAACAATAAAAAGAATAATAATTTTTTTAATAAGCTAAAATCAAAGAAAAAAGATTCAACAAAATCAAATACAAATATATCAAATGATGAAGATAATCTTGATATGAAAAAACGAGATACTAAAAAAAGTATAAAAGTTATTATGGTTGTTTATCTAGTACTATTATTAGGATTAATAGGATATATTACATATTTCTATTTATTTAAAGCACCAGAAATTAATCAAATGCCTGCAAATGCAATTACAATGACAAAGCAAAGTAATGTATTAAGAGGAAGTATCTATGATTCAGAGATGCAACCAATTGCAGAGAGTGAGAGAGTGGATGCTTTTAATCAAAAGAGAATTTACCCTTATGGAGATTTATATGCTGCAGCTATAGGGTATGCAAGTACAAGATTTGGTAATACTGGAATGGAAAATATATATAATACACAATTATCAACATATGATCCATTAACACTTTCAGAATATATAAAAACTTATGGACTTAAAAAAGCTTTTGAAAATAGAGGGAAAAATTTAGCACCTCAAGTAGGTGATAGTATTGTTACAACTCTAAATACACCACTTCAAAAGGTTGCGTGGGAAGCTTTAGGTGAAAATGAAGGGGCAGTTGTTGCTATAGAACCAAAAACAGGGCAAGTATTAGCAATGGTTTCTAAACCAACATTTAATCCAAATAATTTAGCTCAAGAAATGCAACAAGTTTCACAAGATGAGCAGATTGGAAAACCTAATAAAACTTTATTAAACCAAGCAACTCATGATCCAACAGCTCCTGGTTCAGTATTTAAAACTGTAACAATAAGTTCAGCACTTGAAAATATTCCAGGAATTCAAAATAGAATATTTGATGATAAAGGAAGTATTAAAATAGGTAACTATACACTTCCAAATGAAAATTGGAGAGCTTTTGGTGAGATTTCTCTTGCTAGAGCATTATCAGTTTCAAGTAACGTTGTATTTGGTACAATTGGTATGGAGCTTGGAAACACAGCACTTAAAAATACAGCGGATGCATATGGATTTAACTCAACACTTCCAACTAATGGATTCTATACAGGGGTAAGTAATTTCCCAACATTAAATTCATATGACAAAGGTTCAATGGCACAAAGTGCTATTGGTCAAGGAGCTACAACAGCGACACCTTTCCAAATGGCTATGGTTGTATCAACAATAGCTAATGGTGGAGTTATGATGGAGCCTACAATGGTAAAAGAAATCATAAACAGTAGAGGGCAAGTTATTCAAAACTTCCCACCTACACAGTTAAGAAGAGTTATAAGTGCTCAAAATGCAGCTACAATAACAAAAGATATGAGATTTGTTACAGAACAAAGAGAAGGTGAGCCTTCAGGAGTTTGGGATTATATGGATCCTAAATACCAAATTGCTTCAAAAACTGGTACAGCTCAAAAGGAAAATGCACAGGGACAATTACTTGTTGATGCAAATGCATGGTTTGTATGCTTTGCCCCAGCAAATGATCCTAAGATTGCTATTGCTGTTAAGGTTGTTAATGGAGGAGCAGGTTCAAAAATTGGAGCTAGTATAGCTTATAAATTAGTTAAAAACTACTTAGATCAAGTTGGTATTTAAGTAAATAAAATATAGAAAGGCTTCCTTTTAAGGGGCCTTTCTGTATTTTTAAAGTAAATTTTGATATAATTTTATTACATTTAAATTTAATTAATTTGGAGGATGAAGTATGTTTGATTTTGCACATCAATTAAAAGTATTACCAGATAAGCCCGGTGTATATCAAATGAAAAATTCACTTGGTGAAGTTATTTATGTAGGTAAAGCAAAAATATTAAAAAATAGAGTAAGACAATATTTTCAAAATTCAAAAAATCATCCTGAGAAAGTAAAAAAGATGGTTTCAAATATTGCAGAATTTGAGTATATAGTTACTGATTCTGAGATAGAGGCACTTCTTTTAGAATGTACATTAATTAAAAAATTTAAGCCTAAATATAATATTCTTTTAAAAGATGATAAATATTATCCTTTTATAAAGATTACAGTAAATGAAGATTATCCAAGAGTGTTTGTAACAAGAAAGTATATAAGAGATGGATCAAAATATTTTGGTCCATATATAAATGTTAATGCCGTAAACGAAGTGATGTATCTTATACGTAGGTTGTTTCCTGTGAGAACATCAAGTAAACCTAGTAGGGAAAATGGCGAGTTTATTGATGCTAATGCGGGATTTCAAATGCACTTTTGCGAATTACCAAAGGATGGGCTTATATATAAAGATGATTATAGAAATATGATTAATGAAATAATAGATATTCTTTCGGGGAAAAATAAAAAAATAGTAAATGAAATAAAAAAAGATATGGAAAATGCGTCAGAAAGTTTAGAATTTGAAAAAGCGGCAACACTAAGAGATAGACTAAAAGCTATTGAAACAATATCTCAAAAACAGAAAATTATAACTCCACAAGCTGGAGATGAGGATTATATAGATATATATTCTGATGATAGAAATACATCTATTCAAATATTTTTCCATAGAGAAGGGAAAATTTATGGAAGAGAACATTTTATGATTGATAATACAGGAGCTGTTAGCAAAGGAGCTATAATTCATGAATTTATGCTTAGTTTTTATGGTGGAACAGCACAAATTCCTAAAAATATTTTTGTTTCAGAAATTGAAGATTCAGATCTTTTAGAAGAGTTTTTATCAGAAAAAAGAGGAAGTAAAGTTCATATAAAAATTCCTTTAAAAGGTGAGAAAAAAGAAACTTTAGATATGGTTGGTAAAAATGCTAAGATTACATTAGAACAATTTAGAGATAAAATAATTAGAGATAGGCAGAGCAATGAAATTGCTTTGATGGAGCTTCAAAACATTTTAGGTTTAGATATGATACCACATAGGATAGAAGCTTATGATATTTCTAATATACAAGGTGTTGATTCTGTTGGGACAATGGTTGTTTTTGAAGAAGGAAAATCTAAAAATTCTGATTATAGAAGATTTAAAATTAAAACAGTTTATGGACCTAATGATTATGATAGTATGAGAGAAGTATTAAGTAGAAGATTTGAGAGAGGTCTTGTAGAGATTAAAAGCATAAGCGAAGCACAAATGCATTATTCTAAAGGTAAGTTTTGTCTTTTCCCGGATGTTATTATGATGGATGGTGGAAAAGGGCAAGTTAATGTAGCTATTGATGTTTTAAAAGAATTTAATATAGATATTCCAGTTTGTGGTCTTGTAAAAGATGATAATCATAGAACTAGAGGGATTATTTATAATGGTGAAGAAATTTCAGTTGGAAAAACATCAAAGCTTATGCATATGATAACTAGGATTCAAGATGAAGTACATAGATATGCAATAAGTTATCATAGATCATTAAGAGATAAAACTACATTTAATTCAATTTTAGATGAAATACCTAAAATTGGACCTAAAAGAAGAAGAGAACTTTTAATTAAGTTTGGTAGTATAGAAAAAATAAAAGATGCTACATATGAAGAGCTTTTAGAAACACCATCAATAGACAAAGTAGCAGCAGAAAGTATTAAAAATTTCTTTAATGCAGTTAAAAATGAGCGAAATAAATAATGAAATATATAGATTAATTAGTGAAATATATAAATTATTTATAAAATAAAGATTAAATGCTTGATAAGAAAGGGATAATTAATTATACTAAAAAATGATAATAAAAAAGAGGGAGTTGTATCATGAACCAGTACAAGGATTTTAAAGATATATTAATTAAATATTGTGGTCAAGAAAATGTAATAATAAATGCTCCAATGAGAGAACATACTTGCTTTAAAGTTGGAGGACCAGCAGATATATTAGTAACTCCATCAACAGCTAAGGAAGTAGCAAATGTTGTTGCTGTTTGTAGAGATAATAACATTCCATATTTAGTAGTAGGAAATGGTTCAAACATCTTAGTTAAAGATGGTGGAATTGATGGAGTAGTTATTAAGTTAGAAAATATGAATAAATTAGAAATTAATGGAAATGAAATAAAGGCAGAGTGCGGAGTGATGCTTTCAAAAGTATCAAAACTTGCAGCAGAGAATTCATTAACAGGTGCTGAATTTGCTTGTGGAATACCAGGCACAATTGGTGGTGCAGTGTTTATGAATGCAGGGGCTTATAATGGAGAAATGTCAGACATAATGATAGAAGCAGAAGTTTTAACTAAAGAGGGTGAAGTAATAACTTTACACAAAGATGAGTTAGAGCTTGGTTACAGAACATCAGCTGTTATGACACATGAATATATTGTACTTACTGCGACTGTAAAGCTTGAAAAAGGTGATAAAAAAACTATTGATGATAGAGTAGCTGATTTAACTTTTAAAAGAGAAGATAAGCAACCATTAGAGTATGCTTCAGCAGGAAGTACATTTAAAAGACCTGAAGGCTATTTTGCTGGTAAATTAATTCAAGATTCAGGACTTAAAGGGTATGCAGTAGGAAATGCTTGTGTATCAGAAAAGCATTCAGGATTTGTAATTAATAAAGGCGGGGCAATGGCAAGTGATATTTTAGCAGTTATCAAACATGTTCAGGATACTGTTAAGGAAAACTTTGGGGTTGATCTTCACACAGAAGTTAGAATAATAGGAAAAGACAAATAAAAAATTAAGACATTAAAGTATCCTTATATATTTATTGAATATATAGGGATATTTTTTTATATAAATATTAAAGCAAGTAAAACAAAAGGGGTTAAAAAGATGAGTTTAAAAATAAGGGATGAGATTAATGATATAGCTAAGTATGTAGCTGGAAAGCCTATAAGTGAGGTTAAAAGAGAATGTGGTTTATCAAAAGTTGTAAAGTTAGCTTCTAATGAAAATCCATTAGGATGCTCCGAAAAAGCAAAAGAAGCTTTGAAAAAAGTGATAGATGAAACGTTTTTATATCCAGATGCAAGTAATCATGAATTGCTTGAAGTTTTAGCAGAGCATTTAAAAGTTTCAAAAGATGAATTGTTTTTAGGTGGAGGTTCAAGTTCACTTATAAAAGTTATCTGTAATACTATATTATCAAAAGATGATGAATCGATAATGGCAGAGTTAACCTTTCCTTTGTATGAAAACTATACAAAATTGATGGGTGCGAAAGCCATAAAAATACCATTAAAAAATATGAAATTAGATTTGAATGCTATGGTAAATGCTATAACAGACAAAACTAAAATTATTTGGTTCTGTAATCCTAATAATCCTACAGGTACTGTATTTACTCAGGATGAAGTAAAAAGGATTTTAGGGAGAATACCAAATCATGTTTTAGTTGTTATGGATGAAGCATATATTGAGTATGTTACTGATAATGCATTTCCAGATAGTTTGGAAATAAGAAAGAATAGAAAAAACTTTTTAATTCTTAGAACTTTTTCTAAAGCATATGGACTTGCATCTCTTAGAGTTGGTTATGGAATAGCAGATAAAGAATTGGTTTCATATTTTAATAGAGTTATAAATCCTTTTGAGGTTAATTTGTATGCTCAAAAAGCTGCAGTTGCATCTCTTAAAGATACTGAGTATATTTGTAAGGTTATAATGTACAATCATGTAGAAAGAGAAAGAATATACAAAGTATTTGACGAGATTGGAATTGAATATATTAAATCTCAAGCAAACTTTATATTATTTAAAAGTATAGGTGATGATAAAGTATTAACTGATTTCTTACTTGAAAAAGGATTTATTGTAAGACCAGGATATCTTTTAGGCTGTATTGGCTATATAAGAGTTAGTATGGGAACAGAGGATGATAATAAAGGACTTTTAGAGCTTTTAAAAGAATATAAAGAAAAATCAGATAACTTAGATAAAGAATAAATAAATGTAAAAAATATTTAAAAAAAGCAAGGAATACTAAAAGATATTCCTTGCTTTGATTTTAAATTAAATTATCAATCCAAACAGTTCCTGAATTTGAATTAGATGTTTTGAAATTTAAGCTACTAAGATTATTACTTAAATTAAGAAGATCTTGCTTAATTTGGTATGGTGATTTAACAATCATATTCATATAAGCATTTGGTGTATTATAGGCATTCATAGCTTCTGTTAAAGCTTTGCTATTTGTAAGAGTCATTATAGCATTTTGAACAGTTATAACTTGCTCTGATGTAAGTTTTCCACCTTTATTCATTATATTTACTAAAGGCTTAAAATTAGCTTTTTGATTTACAAGCTCTTGTGTGAATTGAGCCATATAATCATAATAATGTGCTTTTGTAATTTCACGATTGATTATATTTTTGCTATTTTCATTATTAAAAAAGCTATTTGTATTATTTTGTAATTCTGAAGCTAAATTTTTAAAATTATTTTCATAAGTAGTTATGAATGATGGATTTAAAAATTCAGCATTTTGATTAATTCCAGCTTTAAAACTTGATATATTATTATCCAAAGTAGCAATATTAGTGTTTACAGTATCAAGAAATTTTGTGTTTTCATATTTATAGAATCCACCAGCAACAATGATAAGTATAATAACTGCTATAATTGCTCCAGAGAATATTTTTATGTTTTTTGAAATTTTAAAATTATTTTTTTTGATATCTTCATTTAGGTTCATATTTTCATCCATAAGTTTCCCCTCCAAATCATTTTCTTTTGTATTTCTTAATAATATTATTGCATTTAGAAAAATCAGAGACAAGGGAGTTATGGGAATTTCACACAGTTCATCTATTCTTTAGTTTATATTCAAATGAATTATAGATAAAATTCACATGAAATTCATATTAGTAAAAGACTAGTAACCCAAGGCGATTACTAGTCTTTGGAAAG
The DNA here is from genome assembly GCA_051655925.1 of Sarcina sp. Lineage (GTDB taxonomy): Bacteria > Bacillota > Clostridia > Clostridiales > Clostridiaceae > Sarcina. Next base: position 13,336 of record JBOGAY010000059.1, read on the forward strand.
GTGTTTTTTTTACGCAAGAATTAACGAATTTAAGTATGTTTATATTTTATTTGCTACAAGAGAGGAGGTTTGTAGCAAAACATATCTGCATATGCAAAAATATGTATGAGGGGTTGACCTCAAGAGTCAGAGGAAAGAACTTGAGGTCATATATATTAAAATAATGGAGGTTATTTAGTTAGTTAATTTTTTTTATCGTTATACTTATTTATATGATTAATGAAAACGATTTATACTTAAATTTTATTTAGGGAAAAAATTAATTTTAAAATTTAAGTTTTTCATCAATGTACGAATATTTTACTTTATTTTCTTACTTTATATATATGCTATTTGAAAACGATTTATCACATTTGAAATATTAAAATTTAAATAAAAAAACTAGATTGCAAGTTGCAACCTAGCTTCCCAGTTTTATTCTTCTACAAATTCAATTAATCCCTTTTCATTTAGGTAATCATCCTCTAAATCAAGTATAAGATTAACAACATCTTCAGATACTTCTACACCTTGCTTTTTAGCTTTAGCAATTATATACTCAGCCATTTCTGTCATATCTATATAAACTTCTTCTTCGTTATTCATTTGAATAAACCTCCTTAATTTTCATTATAACTATATTGTTACATATAAATGGTTTATTATACAAGCTTTAAAGAATTTATTCACAAATAAAAAAGCTCAAATTCATATTTTAGTGAATTTGAGCTTATATAGTAGGTGGATTGAAAACTAGCCTTTTAATTAATTTTTCTTAATTCTTTTATAGGATATTCTTTTAAAAGTTTTTCCTTATTTTCTGTTATTACAATTAGAAGAGCAGTTTCATCAGTAGCCTTAAAAAGTCTTCCTTTAACTTTACTTCCAATTACATTTACAGGTGCATTTTTCTTTAATTCTGAAAAATAAATACTTTCACAGTGAGGACAAAAATTTTCCTTACTATCAAAAACTCTAGAACAACTTGAACAATAATTTAACACTTTGAACACCTCCATAAAATTTCATTTTTTATAT
>JBOGAY010000060.1:0-7051 GCA_051655925.1 Sarcina sp.
TTTCGACTACCTTTGAGAAGGAAACATATTGCTAAAAAGATTAGTCCCATTTGTAGACTTCTTGCATTAGAAAATTGAACTCGATAACTCAAGTGCATTAACACTGGTATGCAAGAACAATGGAATAGTAAAAGGCTAATGCGATAATTCAAACTACTATATGATGAAAATATATCTAGTAAAAAGAATGAGAGTAGAATAATTCCTACACTGATAAATAGACTTTCAGATAAAATAATTATTGGGAAAATACAAAAACTTAATGTTGTTATTAAAAATTTCATGTCATACCTCCTAAACTTTTTATTATTATCGGTGGCATTTAGAATAACATAAGTGAAAAAATAAAGATGATAAAATTAGATTTTTGGAATAAATATGAGGAAAAAAGATTAAGTATTGAAGAGGGAGTAAGTGTTAAGTTCTTTGAAGATTATGAAATTCATACTTTAGTTCACAATGGAAAGCAATGTTGGATAGCAGTAGATATAGCTGAGGTATTAGGTTATAGTGATCGAGGGAGAGCAGTAGTGCAATGCATAGTGCGTGAAGATTTCAAAGAAGGATTAGATTATGATGTTCTTAATTCAGAAGAGATAAAAGTAATCCTAGAGCGCATTGGCGATACGCCAATGCGCTCTAGAAAAGCTCTAAACAAGTTAACTATTTTATATAAAAGAGGTCTATTAGGATTTATAAATTATGCTCATATGCCAATAGGGAAAGTATTCAGAGAATGGCTTAGAGATGAGGTTTTTGAAGATATTATAGATATGGAAGTTGGAGATACTATAAGTGAAAGTAAGTTTAGTGTTAAAAGGGATAACTTATCTAATGATGATTTGGATAACTCTAAAGTACATAATTCAAAATTTGAAATAATGGATATTTTAAATGTGGTGGATAAAATTTTAGATGAAAATGATGATAGAAAAATATTTTGTTTAAATACTATTTTTAAAAATATTTAAAAATAAAAAGTTTAGGATAATATGATATACTAGTATTAATAGACAAAAACGAAGGTTTTTATTGAAGAGGTCCCTGCACTGATTTCAAGTTTTATTATCTTTAAGATAAACAAAAGACTCTAACTGATTTAGTTGGAGTCTTTTTGCATTTAAATCTTTCTTAAAGGTATGATTACTGGACAGTTAAAATACTATAATTAGATAGAATGATGATGGAAGAGTTGATTGAAAAATTGACTCTTTTTTATGTATAAAAAGTAAATAAAATGATATAATTATAGTAAAGCACCTCACTTATCAATAAGTGGGGTGCTTTACTGGAGGTGAGTGAGTATAAATAGTTTGAAATGTGAATTTGAAAATAATAAAGGATACTTAGAAACTAAGGAATTATTAGTTAAAGGATATAATTATAAAAAAATAAAATCTTTAGTTGAAGAAGGAATAATTGAAAAAATAAAAAGAGGTATATATAAGTATAGTGACACTGAGGAAAATGAATCAGAATATATAGAAATTTCAAAAGTAATAAGAAATGCAGTTTTTTGTTTAACATCAGCTTTAGAATTACACGAACTTACAACATATTCACCATATGAGTATCAAGTAGCCATTAAAAGAGGGCGTAAAATGATTGTGCCAGAGTATCCACCAATAAAAATTTATAAATTTGATGAAAAATATTATGAACTAGGAGTTGAAATAATAGAGAAAGATGGAGTGAATTTGCAAGTTTATAATATGGAAAAGACTATTTGTGACTGTATTAGGTATAGAAATAAAATAGGTCAAGATATTGTTTCAGAAGCAATAAAAGAATATATAAGAAAACCTAACAAAAATTTTCCATTATTAATGGAGTATGCAAAAGAATGTAGGGTAGCAAGAATTTTAGAAAAATATATGGAGGTATTAGTATGACAAAAGATAAAGTTGCGTCTATAAGTGCAAAGCTTAAAAACATAGCAAAAGATGAAAAGAGAGCTTTTAATGTTATTTTGCTTTTATATATGCAAGAAAGATTATTATATAGATTATCGATTTCTAGGTATAAAGAGAAATTTATTTTAAAAGGTGGTTTGTTGATATTTTCATTAAATGAGTTTAAGGGAAGACCAACTAGGGATATAGATTTTTTAGCAGAAGAAATATCAAATGATTTAGAGAATATAAAAAATACTTTTAGAGAAATTTGTGAAATAGCTTGTGATGATGGTATTGAGTACGATATTAATTCAATTGTAGTTGAGAGAATTAAAGAAGATGCAGAATATGAAGGTGTAAGAATTAAAATAAAATCTCTATTAGGTAAAATGAGAGAAGTAATACAAATAGATATGGGCTTTGGAGATATTGTTATACCAAAATCTTTAGAAATAACATATCCGACATTATTAGGATATGAAGAGCCTAAAATTATAGTTTATTCAAAAGAATCAATTATAGCAGAAAAGTTTCAAGCTATGGTAAGTTTAAGTGTTTTTAATACAAGAATGAAAGATTTTTATGATATATATAATTTAGCAAAGGACAATAATTTTGAATTACATAATTTGAAGAATGCGATAGAAGAAACTTTTAAAAATAGAGAAACTGATATTAGTGGATATAAAGATATTTTTAAGGAAGAATTCATTACTGATAGCAAAAGAAATACTAATTGGAAAGCTTTTTTAAGAAGAATAGGTACAAAAGAAGAGTTGGATTATATTGAAGTGATGCAAATACTTAAAAGATTTATGGTTCCTGTAATTGAGGAAGAACACAATAAAATATGGGATAATATTAATTTAGAGTGGAAATAAAGAGATGATTATTAGGCTATTAAACTAGTTTAATTTAATAAGATGATGGTTGAAGAGTTGATAAAATAATCAGCTCTTTTTCTATTTAAGCAAGCTTTACACAACTGGTGTATAATGGGTATAAATTTAAAGAAAAAGGAGCAATTAGATTTATGGATAATAAAAAGTTAGAGCTATATGATTTATTTTTAAGTTACACTTACAGTGATGTTATGATTCTTTTTAGAAATGCTAAAAGCAAGGAAGAGAAAGACTTTTATGCAAAGATTTCAGATATGATTCTTCAAAAAGAACAGAAAAGGATTATGGGTGAGTAATATGAAAAAGTATACTATTTTTGGTGGAGTTAATGGTTCTGGTAAGACAACTATGTATAAGGCAGTGTATTATCCTTTTAATAAAGATGAGAAAAGAATTAATACTGACGAGATGGTTGCAAGTGCTGGTTCATGGCAAGATGATAACTTACAAATGAAATGTGCAAGAGAAGCAGTTAAGCTTATTAGAGGATACTTTGCTGATGGGGTTTCATTTAATCAAGAAACTACATTGTCAGGAAGAAGTATAGTTAAGAATATTAAGAAAGCCAAAGAAGCAGGATTTTTTGTTGAGATGAATTTCCTTTGTACAGAGAGTCCAGAGATTTCAAAAGAAAGAATCAGAGAAAGAGTTTTAAAAGGTGGACATGGAATTCCAGATGAAGCTGTTGAAAGAAGATATGTTGAATCATTAGAGAATTTGAAGTTAGTTAAAGATATTTGTGATGTTATTAATATTTATGATAATACAGATAAGCTTAGATTGATTATGAGTATTGAAAATGGTTTGATCACTTGGATAAGTAGTGATTTACCAAGTTGGTGCAAAGTGATTTTATAAATATTTGAGATTCTAGTATTACTTTTAAATATAGTTAGTAAACACCGTCACTTTTTAAAAAGTGACGGTGTTTAGTGTACAAGTTTATATAAGCTGAGACTGATGGAATTTTAACTCCACCTGAATGCCTAGTCGAAGCTATCTAGGAGCGTGTGTTTCTTTATCTCCTACTTGTAGAAGATAGGAGTATTAGAAACACTAGCTATCAGATAAAATTTGTAGATGATAGAGTTAAAAAAGTAATCCAAAATGAAAGGATGTTATGCCATGTTGTTTTAGAAAAGTATTGGATAAGTTATCAAACTGATATGTGTTACACATATTGGTTCTAGAAAACATAGATATTTAAAGATTCTAAGTGTGGATGAGTGTTCAATTAAATAAAAGTAATCTCAAAGCGTAAGGGCGATACGCCAATATGCTCTGGATAAGTTTGAAATTTAAAGTTACTGAATAGCATAAACTTTTAAATCAATTATTTTATAGTCGTTTAAATAGTAGATTAAGTTGGATATAAAGCTATGGAAGTAAATAAAATTTTATTACAATCATTATATAAAAAAATAATTTTAAGGTTTTCAAAAATGACAGGAAAAAGTTTAGAAGAGAGTATGGATTACTTTTATAACTCTCAAACTTATGAAATGATAAGTAAGGGTATTGGTGATATGCACTGCAAGGGTGAAATATATTTAACTGATGAATTATTAATGGAATATGGATTTAAAAAAATGTTTGGTTTTCCAGAATAATTGATATAATATTTAAAAATATTTAAGATGAATTTTAGTAAGAGTTGATAAAGTGGTCAGCTCTTTTTATTTTTCAAAAATTAAAAGGATAATAATGGTATTATAAAATGTAAAGGGAGTGAGAGTTATGAGATTCAATAGTTTAATACTAGAGTTGTCAGTTATAAATATTGAGGAATCTAAAAAGTTTTATATTAATATTTTAGGGTTCAAATTAGAGTATGAAAGAGTTAATGATAAGTTTGCAGTTAAGAGTGAGAAGTGTTGATGAAATAAGGGAGCGATTTATTAAAAATAATATTCAATTATTTAGAGACATAACTGTAAGTGAGTATGAGTGTAATGGCGAAATAATATTTCAAAAAGAATTTCTTGTGCAAGATTTAAATGGATACTTACTAAGATTTTATTCTGAATAGAGATGTCTAGCATGTTATCAACATAATAGAAGTTATGAGGGGGATAAAGATGAATATAAAGATAGTACCAATTAATGAAAAAGATGCTTTAGATTTATTAGAGTTTGAGATTAAAAATAGAAACTTCTTTGAGGAGAGTTGTCCATCAAGAGGTGATAAGTATTATGAGGTGGATAACTTTAAAGCTATATTGAAAGAGTTAATTAGAGAACAAGAACAAGGATTACACTATATGTATTTAATAAAAAATGATGATAAAATTGTAGGAAGAGTAAACTTAGTAGATATTATTAGAGGAAATATGAATAAGGCTGAGTTGGGATATAGAATCGGAGAAAATCATACTAAAAAAGGTTATGGTAAGAAAGCAGTAGAGCTTATTTTAGATGAGGTTTTGAACACTCATAAGTTTCATAGAATAGAAGCTGGAATATCAATAGGTAACATAGCTTCTCAAAAAATATTGGAAGCTAGTGGGTTTAGAAAAGTTGGAGTTTATAATGAGTATATTTATCTAAATAAAGAATGGAAAGATAGTATTCTTTATGAGATAGTGTTAAATTAGTTTGTTGAGTTAGAGGGGATTTTGATATAGTGGTAATAGAAAATTAGGAATTACATTTACGCTCTAAGTGAAATGTAATTAGTTGAGAAGAAGAGATTTTATGAGGTTAATTGTTTATCATGGAAGTGATAGTGTAATAGAAAGTCCAAGATTTGATGGCGGTAGAAAGTTTAGAGATTTTGGTTTGGGGTTTTATGGAACAACTAATATTAAAGTGGCTAAAAGTTGGTCAACTAGAAAAATAGAGAAAGATTCGTATGTAAATAAATATAGATTTAATACAAGTAAAATAGAGTCATTGACATTTGATTTGGATTTAGATTGGATATTATGTATTGCATACAATAGAAGACTTATAGAAAATGAAAGTTTAAATAAAGCTTTAGCTATAAAATATAGTGATTTAAGTAAGTATGATGTTATTTTAGGTCCTACAGCTGATGATAGAATGTTTGATACATTAAATATGGTTTTTGAGAATAATATAACATTAAATCATTGTCTGCAATCATTAAATTCAATGGATCTTGATATACAATATAATTTTAGAAGTAGCAAAGCTATAAATGCTTTAGAGTTTATAAATTATATAAAGTTAGATGAGCTTGATAAAGAATATTATTCAAATGAAATAAAATTAAAGAAAGATATAATGAGAATAAAATGAATTTTATCAGAAAAAAATATGGAAATATAGGGAAGTGCTTTGATGAAATTGAAGTAGGTGATTTAGTTGAGTTTAGTGAAATATTGAATTTTTAGATAGGTTATGCCTATCTTTTTTTATATTATCGGTGTCATTTAGAATAATATAAGTTGAAAAGTGAAGAGGATAAAATTAATAAGTAAAATTTTGAAAAATATGAACAACAAAAAAATATTATAAATTTAAATATATAAAAGTATGAAATTAGTCTTTAGAAGTATATGAATAGTTATAATGAGTTGTAGACAGATAAAGATAGACATTTAGGGGGATTTTACTTAATGAAGAATTTTGATTTTAAGAAACAAGGGGATATAAAAAAGAAATTAATAATAGGAATTAGTATAGCAGTTGTAGGATTTACTATTATAGGACTTGCAACAAATGGAAAAAATGAAAGTGAAGAGGTAAATGATAAGAAAAAAACAGAAGTGAGTGAAGTTACGCAAGTAGAAAAAAATACAGAATCTGAATCAATAAATTTAGTTGTAGAGAATAATGAAGAAGTAATTGATTTACCAAGTTACTACATAGAAGAAGTAGAAGATACGAGTATTGGAAATTGTATTAGAAAAACTTTGCATATAGTAGTTACAGGTGAATATAATAAGGATGAATTATATAAGATAGCAGAAAAAGAAATAAAGGATTATTCAACTAAGAATAAGATAAATGCTTTAGTTGTAGGATTTTATGAAAATGCCGAGAAAATAGGTAATGGATATGAGATGGGAAGAGTTGAATATGCACCTAATGGAATTTGGGGTAATGCAATGGATGTTAAAGCGGGAGATTATACTACATTTAAGATAGTGAATTTAATTGAAGATAAGTTAGAACTTCCAAAGGGAGAAGATCTTCAAAATGGAGCGACTGATATAGAGCAAATAAAAAATGATTTTCAGGAAGTTATGAGTGGAAGTAGTGTTGAAATGAACTTAACAAATGGAGTTT
>JBOGAY010000061.1:0-4608 GCA_051655925.1 Sarcina sp.
TTACATAAACAACTTTGTTAAAAGAATTTACCTTCAAATTAATCTCCGATGTTGTATTAATAACAATTTTAGCTGTAGGTTTATTATATATATTTAATATAATAACTCCTATAACTGCTAACACTCCTAAAATTCCAAGCACAAACTTTATCGGTGTAGGTATATATCTAAATCTAGTTGATAAAATTTCTTCTCCTGACTTGCATCCATTTGGATATTTAACATCAGCAATTATTCCCTGTCTAGTTAATATAAAAATACTTTTTGCACATCTAGATATTTGAAGTGAGATCCCTTTATAAACATCTTGCTTATGATTACTATTAATATCTTTGAACCTTTTTTTGCTTTCATCTTTTTCTTGTATATTTAAATATTTAACTATTTCTTTAAATTCATCATTCATAAGTAAAATAGTATATATTTTTAAATAATCTATATATCTATCAATCAAACTTATACTCGTCATTGTTCTTCCTGATATATGTATCTTTGGCAATGATTTTTTTTCTTTAAAATGTTTAATTATTTTTTCTTCATGTATTAAAAATTTAGCTATATTAAACAAAGTATTTCTAACTTCATCCTCTGGTATGTCCCTTGATAAGGCTGTCAAATTTACATTATATTTTTTTATATATCCTCTTAAAATTTTAACTTCACGTGTAACTTCTTCCATGTCTACATTAGTATAATATTTTCTTTTATTAGAAAACATATACTTATTTCTATATTCAGAAAAATCCCCCATTTTTCCCTCCTACATACTTATTTAATTCTTACCCTTTAAAACCATTTTTCTTATGTAACATATGCTTTTAATTATAACATAGCATATAACCACACTTAAACATATTAATTGTTATAACTTTGTATATATCGTTCACTTCCTCTAATATCTACAATAATTCTATAATCTATTCCTTTATAATATAATACTCTGTATGCTAAAATAACTTTAATGACACTTAAACAAAAGGAGAAATGATTATGAGAATAGGAATGGGATATGATGTTCATAGATTAGTTGAAGATAGAGATTTAATACTTGGTGGGGTTAAAATACCATTTGACAAAGGACTACTTGGGCACTCTGATGCAGATGTACTTTTACATGCAATATCAGATTCACTACTTGGAGCTGCAGCTCTTGGTGATATAGGAAAACATTTCCCTGATACAGATGATAAATTTAAAGGTGCAGATAGCCTTATGCTTTTACAAGAAGTAGGAAAACTAATTAAATCAAAGGGATATAAAATTGGAAATATTGATGCTACTATAATAGCTCAAAAGCCAAAAATGCTACCACACATACCTACTATGAGAGAAAATATCGCTAGAGTATTAGAAATAGAAATTGATCAGATTAATGTTAAAGCTACTACTGAAGAAGGACTTGGATTCACAGGTTCTATGGAAGGTATTTCATCTCAAAGTATAGCCTTATTATTATAAAATTTTTAACTAGGGGGACTTTTTATTTATGAAAACTGAAAAAGAAAAAATGTTAAATGGTGAATTATACGTTTCATTTGGAGATGAACTTTTCAATGAAAGACAACATGCTAAAAGAGTTTTATTTGAATTTAATAACTTACACCCTGATAAAATTGAAGAAAGGAATCAAATTTTAAAAGATCTACTTGGATTTGCTGGTGAAAACTTTTTTATAGAGCCTCCATTTAGAGCAGATTATGGATCTAATATCCACTGGGGACATAGAACTTATGCTAATTATAACTGTACAATTTTAGACTGTGCTAAAGTTACAATTGGTGATGATGTTTTAATAGCTCCTAATGTAAATATTTTTACAGCAACTCATCCTATTAACACGTCGCAAAGAGTTTCAGGTCTTGAACTTGCATTTCCTATAACAATCGGAAATAAAGTTTGGATTGGTGGTGGAACAACTATCAACCCCGGGGTTACAATAGGAGAGAACACTATCATTGGTTCAGGAAGTGTTGTAACAAAGGATATTCCTGCTAATGTAATTGCAGTTGGAAACCCTTGTAGAGTTTTAAGACATCTTACAGAAGAAGAACTTAAAATAGATAAAAATCTTATAGCAAATACTTATGTTTAAAATGAAAACCCACAATAAATACTACTCATATTTATTGTGGGTTTATTTTATTTATAACAAATTGTATATAACTTCTCATAGAAGTTTACTTTCTTAACGTAGTTAGCAGTTTCCTTAAAAGGTATTTTAGTAAGTTCTTCTTGATTAGATGAATACTCTGGATTTTTAAGCCATTTAGCTACATTCCCTCTTCCTGCATTATAAGCTGCAAGTGCAGTATTAACATTTCCAAACTCGTTTATTAAATTTCTTAAATACCAACACCCCATTTGAATGTTTACATCTGGATTATATAACATAGGTTGATTAAAATCTCCCATACCAATATTTGATGCTATATAATAGCCTGTTTGATCTGTTATTTGCATAAGACCATAAGCCCCCATATTTGAAACTGCCATTGGATTATAACTACTTTCAGTTTTAATAACAACCCTCACAAGGTTAGGCTCTAAATTGTACTCTGCACTGTATTTTTCAATACTATTTGAATACTCATTTGGCAAATAAGTATTTCTTGCTACAAAAAATGCTATTGCCCCTGCAATACCAATAACTATAATTGAAATTTTTACTATACTCATTAAACTTATACCCCTATGTACTTTGATACTTTCTTGTGTTTTACCAATCATAATCTCACTACTCCCCTCTTTTTTACCTTGTTATATATTAAAATAACTTTTTATTTATCATTTTTAAATTTACTATAGTTATATATTAAACCTTCTTTGTCACATGAAAATCATATAAATTTTTCACACACAAAAAAAGTAGCTAAAAATTTTAGCTACTTAAAATTAATATAAAAAGTAATTTCATCACTTTGCTTTTTTACACTATATTCTAAACTATGATTATCTAATATACTCGCAACTATAGATAATCCTATTCCTGTTCCTGAAATCTTTTTATTCCTCGATTCATCTAAAGTATAAAACGGCTCCCATAGTTTCTCTAAATCTAAATCACTCTCAAAATCTACTTTATTAACAATTTCAAATCTTTTATTTTTTAAAGTTATTTTTATATAATTACCCTTATTATACTTTATTGCATTACTTAAAAAATTATCAAAAACCATTTTTATGCCTTCTCTATCACACTCTATAAAGCAATTTTTATCATACTCTATAGAAAGCTTTATACTTTCCTCCTGCATAAGTTTCTCATACTTTTTAGTACATTCAATTAATAATTCACTTAAATCAACCTTTTCAATATTTAATGTCGCTCTTTTCTCCTTAGATAACTTTAATAGTCTATCTATTAATACTGTAGTATCATCAACTTGATTTAATATAACATCTATAAATGTTCCATCATCTAATCCATCTTTAATTCCCATTCCATAGGCTTTAATTAATGCTAATGGTGTTTTTATTTCATGTGACATACTTGATAACAATAATTTTAAATCTTCATTTTTATTATTTAATGTCTTATGAGCTTTTGCTAGATCTTCACTCATTTTATTTAAAGAGATTGATAACTCTTCAAGCTCATCACCAGTTTCTATCTTTATATCAGAAAACTTAAGTTTTGAAATATTATTAGCTTGATTTTTAAGCTCATTTATTGATTTAACCATTTTTCTAGTAAATAACCACACCAAAAATAAACTTATTATTATAGATATTATTATAACTATTAAATTTAATTTATTTGCAAGACCTATTATACTCTCATCATTAGCCATAGATTTCCCTATAAAGATCACATTATTATCTTGTATAAAAACTTTTGCAAAATAGTTTGATTGAAGCTTTGATTGATAAAATATGATATTGACATACTTTCCACTTTTAATCAAATCAATATCCTTTTGTGGAATCCAAAGCTTTGTAATATTAACTCTTTTTTTATTTAATTCAACTAACAAATTTTGATTGAAACTATCTACATTTTGTAATTGTGCTTGTGCATTAGGGATATCTAGTATTGTAACATTATACTTATTTTCTATCTCTAAAATATTATTTTGAAAAGTATTTGCACCTTCACTTTTTGCAATATTATAAATACTATCAATATTTTGTTTTGTATTGTAAACATAAAATTTTTCTAAGAAAAAGTTATTTAAAAAATATGTACTTCCAAAAACAACTATAAGAACTCCAAAAATTATTAAATATAATTTTTTTCCTATTTTATTAAACTTAAAAGTCAAAACAATACCCTAATCCTCTCTTAGTTTTTATAATATCCTTACCTATTTTTTCTCTTAATCTATAAATATGAGTATCTACAGTTCTGTACTCGCCCTCATATTCCACACCCCATACTAAATCTATTATCTTATCTCTTGATAAATTTATGCCTCTATTATTGTAAAAGCATAACAACAAATCAAACTCTCTTTTAGTAAGCTCTATTTCCTTATCACCTTTAAACAACCTTTTACTATGTGTATCTAAAATAAAATCATCAAAAATTATTTTTTGAAATGTTCCAAGTAATTTTTTAATCCTAACAATAAGCAACCTTGGATCAAAAGGCTTTCTTATATAGTCATC
>JBOGAY010000062.1:0-4427 GCA_051655925.1 Sarcina sp.
CAAATGCACCAATCATAGGATTAAGAAGTGGTCCTCCAAATAAGTGAAGTACTCCCATTGCGATTGGAATACCAATTATATTAAATATTAATCCCCAGAATAAGTTTTCCTTAATATTTCTCATAGTTTTTCTACTTAACTGAACCGCACTAATAACATCCATAATATCACTTCTCATAAGAACTATATCTGCTGATTCCATAGCAATATCTGTACCTGATCCAATTGCCATACCAACATCTGCAAGTGCTAATGCAGGAGCGTCATTAACTCCATCTCCAACCATAGCAACTCTCTTACCTTCAGCTTGAATTTCCTTAACCTTTTCAGCTTTTTCATGTGGAAGAACTTCAGCTACCACTCTTGAAATTCCAAGTTCCTTAGCAATAGCTTGTGCAGTTTTCTTATTATCTCCAGTAAGCATAACAACTTCAATCCCCATTTTTTCAAGAAGTTGAACCGCTTTCTTACTTGAAGGTTTAACTGTATCTGCTACAGCTATTATAGCTTCAAGATTACCATCAATTATCATGTACATTGGAGTCTTACCTTGCTCTGCAAGTCTTTCTGATTCTTTTTCAAACTTACCTGATATAGCAACATTTTGCTCATCAACAAGTTTTTTATTTCCAACAAATATATCTTTATTATCAATAGTTACCTCAATTCCCTTACCAGGAATTGCTGTAAACTTATCTATATTTTTAAATTCAAGACCTAACTCCTGCGCATGTTTAACAATAGCTTCCCCTAGTGGGTGTTCTGATCCTTTTTCTGCTGCTCCAGCTATAGCAAGAATTTCATTCTCTGAATAATTCTCTGTAACAACATCAGTCACAACAGGTTTTCCCTCAGTTAAAGTCCCTGTTTTATCAAACACAATAGTATCAAGTCTTCCTGTAGCTTCAAGTGACTCTCCACCTTTTATAAGAACACCATGCTCAGCTCCTTTACCTGTACCAACCATAATTGCTGTAGGTGTTGCAAGCCCAAGAGCACAAGGGCAAGCAATAACAAGAACTGCTATAAATATAGTCATAACAAACTCTAAATTTTCACCTTTAAATCCCCAGAAAATACTAGCTAAAACTGCAAGAGTAATAACCACTGGTACAAAATATCCCGCAATAACATCAGCTGTTTTTGCAATAGGTGCTTTTGAACCCTGTGCATCTTTAACAAGTTTAACTATTTGAGAAATAACTGTGTCTTTACCAACTTTAGTTGCTTTATAAACAATTCTACCATTTTTATTAATACTCGCTCCAAATACAGCATCTCCAACACTTTTTTCAACTGGAATACTTTCACCTGTAAGCATACTTTCTTCAATAGAAGTTTTTCCCTCAACAATATCACCATCAACAGGTAACTTTTCTCCTGGTTTAACCACTATTAAATCCCCTGTTCTAACATCATCAATAGAAACAACTTCCTCTTTACCATTTATAATAATAGTAGCTGTTTTAGGAGCAAGTCCCATAAGTTTCTTAATCGCATCTGAAGTTTTACCTTTAGCAACACTCTCTAAGAATTTACCAAGACTTACAAAAGCAATAATAATCGCTGCTGACTCAAAGTATAAGTTATGAGCAAAGTGCGGGAATCCCATACCTATTTTTATCATTCCATAAATACTATAAACAAATGCTGCACCTGCACCAATTGAAATTAATGAATCCATATTAGGTGCTCCAGCAAATAAACTCTTAAATCCAACTTTGAAGAAACTTCTACCAAAGTAAAATACTATCGCCGTTAAAATTAATTGAACTGCACCAAATGTAAGTGGTGAGTGTTCTGGTGACATAAATGCCGGAAGTGGCATACCAACCATCTCTCCCATTGATATTATAAATACCGGTATTGCAAATATTGCTGTTAATATCAATCTATTTCTTGTAAACTCTACTTCACTTTTCTTTTCTTTTTCTAAACTATTATCTTCTTCTAGATCAACTAATGTAAATCCCAACTTTGAAAGTTTAGCTCTAATTTCACCCATTCTTACTTTTTCAGTATCATAAGCAAAAGTTAAAGTTTCAGCAGTAAAGTTAACTACTCCATTTTCTACTCCATCCATTTTCTTTAAAACTCTTTCGATAGATGCAGCACAAGCAGCACAACTCATCCCCTCAACTTTATAACTAACTTCTTTTAAATCTTTCTTAAAATTAAAACCAATTTTTTGAACTCTCTTTTGAATATCATCATAAGAAACCTTATCCTCATCATATTCAAGAGAAACACTTTCGTTAGCAAAATTAACTACTGCTTTCTCCACTCCATCAAGTTTTCCAAGTGATCTTTCAATAGAAGATGCACAAGCTGCACAACTCATTCCCTCAACATTATAAACTTCCTTAACAACATTATTACTCTCTATACCAAAACCTATCTTTTCAACTTTTTGCTTTATAGTTTCAAGATTTACTTTATCTTTATCATAAGAAAGTTTAAGCTCCTCAGCTACTAAGTTAACTGTTGCACTTTCAACACCATCCATTTTATTAACAACTCTTTCAATAGATGCTGAACAAGCTGCACAAGTCATTCCTGTAACTTTAAGTACTTTTTGTTCCATAGTTTCTCACACTCCTTTTCTTTATTTATCTTAAGATTGATTATATTTTAACTAAAATTAAAATACTGCCTCATTTAAAATAAATATTACTATCAAACCATTGAATAAATTATTTACTATCTAAAAGCTTAGAAATTATTTTATCAAGCTCTTTAACCTTTTCTTCTTTAGCTTCTTCATTATCCATAGCAGCTCTAACACAACTGTCTAAATGTTGTGACAAAATATGTTTATTTGCCTTTTTAACTAAAGCTTGTGAAGCCATTATTTGATTTGAAATATCAATACAATATCTCTCATCTTCTATCATTTTAATTATTCCATCTATTTGTCCTCTTGCTGTTTTAAGCAATTGAATAGCTTTTTTCTTATCTTCATTCATAACAAAAACTCCTTATACCCCTCCCTATGGGGGTGTCTATATTTATTATAATACTACTCATTCCGATATTTGTCAATTTATTTTATTATTCCAATTTAAAATATATAAAAGTGCTTTTAACCTTTAAATTATAATTGATAAGTTTTTACAAAAAATAAGTATCGTAAAATATAATATTTCCCTAAATAAAAAACAAAGCTATAGAAATATTTATTCTATAGCTCTGTTATTACAATTATATATAATTATTTACTACTTGTTGCTTCTGGTGCATTTGTAGTATTACTTGGTAAACTATTTAAAAACTTATTAAAGTTAGCTAAATTAGTATTACCTTGATTTATAGCCTCATTAACTTCAGTTGTTTGATTTTGCACAGCTTCATTAGCCTCTTGAACTTGTCCCTTTTCATAGTTATACGCTTTTTTATAACCTTCAAGATTTTGATTTGCAGTATTTAACTTAGCCTTATCAGCATTTAAAGTTTTAGTTAAATTTGCTACCTTTGCTTGTGCTGCTGTTAATTCTGCTTTTGTCGCATTTAATTTAGCTGTCTCAGATGTAAGATTTTTTTCAGTTTGTGCAAGTTGATTTTTAGTATCAGCTAACTGTGATTTTAATGTTTTAATTTCTTGTTCTTTTTGAACAATTGTATTATTTAAATCCTTTATATTATTATTTAATTCTTTGATTTCATTCTGTAATTTTGTTATTTCAGCACTATTATTCTTATCTTGTTTTTGTAAATCAGCTATTTGAGTATTTAATGATTTTATAGTAGCCTTATCACTAGCAATTTGATTCTGTGCATTTGTTAATGCTGCTTTAGCAGAACTTAAATCACTATTTAATTTACTTATATTATCTTCTAAATTATTTTTTTCTGTATTAAGAGTTGCTACATTAGCATTTAAAGTTTTTATATTATTTTGACTTGTTGTTATAATATTCTCTGCTTTCTTCATTGCAGTATCAGTATTTTGAACATATGCTTGTACCTTATTCGAACTCGCTTTTAATGCTGGTGTTCCATTGAATGCTAATAAACTTATAACTACTCCACCCGCAATAACTATTCCACTCGCAAGTGCTGCAAGTTTTAATTTTAACATTTTTATCATCCTCTCTTCTTTTGTTATAATTTCACTTTATATAATTATTTATGTAATCTAGTTTTGCACATAAAAATAATTTAATTATTCTCCACCAAATTATTTTTATGTTAATTATTAATACTTTGTTTATTGTTATTTTTACTATCATTATCAGTATTATTTGTATTTTGATTACTAATATTTTTATTATCTTTATTCACATTGTTTATATTTTGATTATTATGTATTTGATTATTAGAATTAAAACCATTTATATTTTGATTATTCGTAACTTGATTATTGTTATCAGTATTATTTGCATTTTGGTTGCTAATATTTTTATTGTCTTTACTTCCATTGTTTATGT
>JBOGAY010000063.1:0-4046 GCA_051655925.1 Sarcina sp.
ATAATTTTATTAATAATTATTTTCATCGACTCTAAAACTATGAAAATAATTCCTATTATTATAGATAACTGAATATAAATAAAAAATTGCTACTTAAACTCATCCTTAAAATAGAATAATCCATTTTTTTATAAAAATCAAATTTTTATTAAATTTTTGAATTAACTGCACCCAAAATGCACCCATTTTATAAAAAAAACAATAAAAAATACCTATTTTTAAGTTTTTGACCTATCAAAACCCTAATAAAATCAATAGGTTTAAAATTGAACATTTTTTTTAAAGTTGAATGGGAGTAATTTTATATTACTTATAAACATAGAATATCTGATCCATTTTAAATTCTTTGGATTTAAAATGGACTTAATTGAAAATACCTTAATAAGATTATTAAGGTATTTTTTTTATCAAAAATCTAAAATTTACTGAAATATCGATATCAAAAGTTAATTTATTTTCTGTATTGCTATTAAAAAAAAATTATATTACAATATTTCTGTCTCAAGTATATAAAAATAAAAAAAAGGGGAAGAAATGAAAAAAAACACTGGAGTAGAATACGAGTTATGGACAAAAGAAATATATAAAGAAATCCTGAATCAAGAAGGATTTCCTGGCGCAAGTATTAATCACAATATTACAATCAATGGATTAACTACATCTCACCAAATAGATATATATGTATCTTATAGTTTAGCTGGAACTACTCATGCTATCGCATTTGAATGTAAAGATTACCAATCTCGTATATCACAAGATAAAATAATGGCATTTTATAGCAAAATCAATGATATTAGAGAGGTTACAAAAGGAATCTTTGTTGCAAAAAATGGATTTCAAAAAGGAGCTATCAATTTTGCTCAAGCTCATGGAATAGAGCTTGTTGAACTTAGAGAACCTAAAGATATTGATTGGGAAGGGCTTGTCAAAACTATTGAAGTAAACTTAGCTATGATGTACGCAAATAATGTAGAAGTTACAAATATTAAGTTTAATAACGAATGGCTTAAAGAAAATCAAATAAAAGAAATAATAATCGAATATCACAATACTACAGATAATATTTTCATTTTTAACTCAAAATTTCAAAAATTTAAATCTTTATATAACCTAATAGAGGAACTTCCAATTCTTGAAAGAAAAGAAGGTATTTATACACATACATACAACTTTAATAATTCTCATTATATTTTAGACAATAAAAATAATTATTTGAAGTTAGACTCTATCACTTTTACTTATGAAGTTTGTATTCACAATGAATACATTACTGTCAATGGAGACAAAGAAATTAAAGCTATTCAAAAATATCCTTTACAAAACAAATCTAATTTTATCAAAAATAAATAACTTAGGAGAGTATATTTATGAAAAAATGTTCATACTGTGGAGATAAAACCAAATTAACTAAAGAACATATTATCCCAAAAGGTTTTATAAAAAAGATGGATACAAAAAATAGGATAACTTTTTCAGATAAATCAGATGAAAGAGTTACAAAAGGGGAATTACTAATAAAAGATGTTTGCCAAAAATGCAATAATGGTGAGTTATCTATTTTAGATTCATATGCTTTAACTTTGATTTCAGAATTAAATAAAAACATTTCATCAAATGAAACAGAAATTCTTTTCAAATACGACTATAACTTATTAGTAAGGTGGTTACTCAAAATTTTCTATAATTCTGCTCGAGCCAACAATTCAAATTTTGATATAACTTTATATAAAAAAAATCTTGATTATATTTTGGGATTAGGAGAACCTAAAACTAATATTTCAGCATTTGCACTTTATATGAACAATCCAATAAGTATTAACAATAATAAAGAATTTGAAATAGATTCATTTAGAATAGCCCGTTTTAAATTAGTCGAAACTCATACATTCAACTGTGCTAGTAAATGCCTATTAGTAAATTCATTCGCTTTTCTAATAGTATTATGTGATCATGAGCACAGTGATGAGTTGTCTAAAATAAAAGAAACTATAGCGGAATCTAAAGTGAATTTTATCGAATTATCTTCCGCAAATGAAGCTATACTATCTCAAGATAAATCTTTTTATAAAGAAAGTTTAAAAATTAATGCACACTTAAGAGATTCATTCTTAGAAAAAAGAACTAAAAAATTTAATAAAGATTTTATTATACTATCTTTAACTAAAGCAGATATAGAATCTCAAGATTTGTTTAAAGTAGAGTCTACGGTTAGTGAAACCTTATTAACTAAAGATGACCTAATGGATTCTTATCAAAAACTTATAATCACTTTTGATGGATATGAGAGTGAAAACCGAGAAATATATCAAATTAAAAGTTTCCAAAATTATATAAGAAATATATTTGATAATTTCCCTGAAATAATATGGACACTTTCTTTAAATTCATCAGTTTCTTCAATAAAAATAATGTTACTTGCTTATGTTAATGCTAGACATATTGATAATCCTTATGAAAATATAACTAATGTAATTGTCGATCAGGAACTTTTAACTAAACTACTTGCTTCTTTTTTCCATTCAATAAATAATATTACTAATATTTATGCTTTTGACAAAAGTAAAAATGATGATTTAACTAAAAAGATAATAGATATTTTTTCTGATGTATTCAATAGTTGATAATAATAAAACCTCCTTTTAAAGTGAATTTAGGAGGTTTTATTATTTTAAATTTTATTAACTATACATTCTTTTATTATTTTTACATCATCAGATAATCCATCTATTTTATCTTTTAAATTTGTATAATTATATCTTATTTGTGTTTTCATATACTCTAATTCTTTATCATGTAACTTTTGATCTACTTTTTTCTCTATCTGATTTATTATAAATTTATGATATAAAATTAAAAATCCTGTAACTGATGTTATAACTGGAGTTATTAACATAAATCTAAATTTAATATATTCTATATCTACCAAAATTTAAACAGCTCTTTTATTGAATTTGCTTTTTTAAATAGCTTTATTTCTATTAATTTTCTTTTATAATTAAAAAGAACTATTTTTATTTGAAAGTTCTTTCCTTTAAGTGTGATTCTAAACCCAAATTAATTTTTAAACTTTCAGTTTCTTTAGACAATTAATCATTTGTAATCAATGATACATTTCCATTTATATCTTGCTGTCTTAGTCCTTTCTCAAATGAATCTATTTGATCTGCAATCATTATTGCTATCTTTTTAGGGATCTTTTCTCCAACCTTTCTACCTTACTTTTGGCAAAATAACACATATTATAGCTCCTAGCACTAACAACCAAATATCTTTATGCTCTATTATAAAATTCATATTATCACTCCCTATTTTACATTTTGGAACTTCCGAAATCACTTTAAAAAAATTAACTAAATTATGAAATTTATTTAAATTACCTTATCCACCCATCTCTAAAGCTAACTGATGTGATACTTCAACATGCTTTCTTTTTAAACCTTCTATTTCTTTCTCTAAAGAATAATCTGTAAATCCCATTTGTTAGTTCTCTATTCTTTTTTATAATCAATTCTTTATAGTATTCTTCTTGTTCCTCTAACCTTTAGTATTTTATACCAACCTAAATCTCTTTTTGCAAAATTTAATTGAGTATTGCTACCAATACTCATTAATAATCCTCTTACTACACCTAACCCTCCATCACCATCAATATATATCCAAACTTCCTTGTTCTGAAAAACTTGTAGTACTTACACCAATACAATGTTTTCATTGAGTCCTACATCATAATTAAAATCTATTATTAAAAACTTAAAATCTGTCCAATTTTTTAAATCCAATACTCCTTTTCCTGTAAAAACTTTATTTGAATCATTTTCAAGAACATGAGTTCTAAGTATTTTATTTTAAATAATTAAATTTTTTTGAATACAATATTATCGAAGTGCCTACATTTAGTTTTTCTAGTCAAAATACTTGTTCCACAGTTTTTTTCAAATCTCCCCCTATTTATCTAAATTTTATTTTAAATTGTGTACATTTTTAAGATACGTTTTGAAAATTGTATCAAAAAACAACTATTTTTCTTCCTAAATTATAGAAAAACC
>JBOGAY010000064.1:0-5700 GCA_051655925.1 Sarcina sp.
TAGTTGAAGAGGGAGAAGGTTTCGAAGAGGAAAGAGATGAGTACACAGCAGAGAATATTTTCTGGGTTCCTAAAGAAGCTAGATGGGCAGAGATAGTTAAAAGTGCAAAAACTCCAGAGATTGGAATAAAAATTGATGAAGCTATGTATGCTATTGAAAAAGAGAATAAAACATTAAAGGATGTTCTATATAAAATATATTCAAATCCTCTTTTAGATAAAGGAAAACTAGGAGAGTTAATAGATATAGTTGGTGGAATTAACTTACAAGCTAAAACAGATAAAGGGCAAGATGTACTTGGTCAAGTTTATGAGTTTTTCTTAGGAAAATTTGCTAATTCAGAGGGGAAAAATGGAGGGCAATTCTATACTCCAGAGTCTATTGTTAAAACTATAGTTGAGTGTTTAGAGCCCACAAAGGGAAGAGTGTATGACCCTGCTTGTGGAAGTGGTGGTATGTTTGTTCAATCTGAAAAGTTTATAGAAAATCACAGTGGAAGAATTGGAGATATATCTGTATTTGGACAAGAGAGTAATGGAACTACTTGGAAACTGTGTAAGATGAACTTAGCTATTAGAGGAATAGAGGTTGATTTAGGAGAGGAACCAGCTGATACATTTACAAAAGACCAACACAAAGGTAAGAAGATGGATTATATCATGGCTAATCCACCATTTAATATAAAAGATTACTGGCATGAATCTTTAGATGGAGATGCTAGATGGAAATATGGTACACCTCCAGAGGGAAATGCTAACTATGCTTGGCTACAACATATGGCTCATCATTTATCACCAAATGGAACAGCTGGAATAGTTCTAGCAAATGGATCACTATCATCTAATACTTCAAATGAGGGAGAGATTAGAAAAAATATGATAGAGGATGATTTAGTAGATTGTGTTGTAGCTCTTCCAGATAAGCTATTCTTAACTACTGGAATTCCAGCTTGTATATGGTTTTTAAATAGAAATAAAAGTAATCCTAAACATAGAGAAAGAAATGGAGAGATTCTATTTATAGATGCTAGAAAAATGGGTGCTCTTGTAGAAAGAAGTTTAAGAGAGTTATCATCTGAAGATATTCAAAAGATAGCTGATACTTACCACCAATGGAGAGGTTCTAAAGAGGGGCAATATGAGGATATTCAAGGATTCTGTAAGAGTGCAACACTTGAAGAGGTAAAAGGGCATGAATATATATTAACTCCAGGAAGATATGTAGGGATAGAAGAGGCAGAGGACGATGGAATCCCTTACGAGGAAAAGATGGCAGATCTAAGTGCAAAACTAGCTGAGCAATTTGCAAAGAGTAGACACCTAGAAGATGAGATAAGAGTTAACCTAGCTAAGTTAGGATTTGATATATAATGGTGGAGAATAAAGATATGGAAGAGTTAAAAGAAGGATGGAAAATAGTAAAACTAGGTGAAGTAGCTGAATATATAAGTAATAAGATAAATACTTCTGAATTGAATGAAAATAACTATATCTCAACAGAAAATATGATAGTAAATAGAGGTGGAGTGACAAAAGCTACAAATATACCTCAAAATGCTAAGGTTAATTGTTTCAGTGAAAATGATATACTTTTTTCTAATATAAGAACTTATTTTAAAAAATTATGGAAAGCTGATTTTAATGGTGGAGTATCAAACGATGTTTTAATAATAAGAAGTTTGAATTCAAAAAATATTTTAAATGACTATCTATATTATATTATGTCAGAAGAAAAATTTTTTGATTATACAGTAAATACCTCTAAAGGAACAAAAATGCCAAGGGGGGATAAAACAGCTATTATGCAGTATGAATTTTATATTCCAGAAGATATTAAAGTTCAACAGAAGATAGCCTCAATATTATCATCTCTTGATGATAAAATAGAAATCAATAATGAAATGAATAAAACTCTTGAAGATATGGCACAAACTCTTTTCAAAAGATGGTTTATAGATTTTGATTTCTCAAATGAGAATGGAGAGCCATATAGAAGTAGTGGTGGAAAAATGGTAGATAGTGAACTTGGAGAGATTCCAGAGGGATGGGAAGTAAAAAAATTAAGTGAAGTATGTAATATAGAAAAAGGATTGTCTTATAAAGGAAAACATTTATGTGAAAAAGGAATTCCAATGGTAAATTTAGGTTCAGTACAACCTGGGGGTGGGGATAGAGAAGAAAAAATTAAGTTTTACAATGGAGATTTTAAACCTAGAAATATAGTAAAAGCAGGAGATATAATAATTGCAAATACAGATATGACTCAGGAAAGAGTTATTTTGGGTAGCCCTTTTATTGTTCCTAAGTTTTTAGGGAATTCCGTGATATTTACACATCATTTATATTCAATTACTAATATGAAATTACCATCAACTTTTTTATATTGTTATTTTCAAGAAAAAAAGTTTAGAGAAATGTGTGAAAGCTGTGCTACAGGAACCACTGTTTTGGCTTTACCTAAAAATGATGTACTTAATATTTTAATAATGGTTCCTAAAAAAGAAATTTTGGACAGT
The DNA here is from genome assembly GCA_051655925.1 of Sarcina sp. GTDB lineage: Bacteria > Bacillota > Clostridia > Clostridiales > Clostridiaceae > Sarcina. Next base: position 2,516 of record JBOGAY010000064.1, read on the forward strand.
TTTGATAATATTGTTAAAAATTTCTTTAATCTTATGGAATTAAGATTGGATGAAATCAGAGATGTGACTCAACTTCGTGATACTCTTCTTCCTAAACTTATGAGTGGAGAGGTTGAGATATAATTAGAGGTATAGGGGGTTAAAATGGATATTGAAAGCTATCCCGAATTTAAAGAAAATCTTTTATATATAAAAGATGAGGAGTCGGAAGATTTTAATAAATATATAGTGACTAGTGTTGAAGATTTTTACAAATTAGTATTAAAGCATAAAGAGCTTATAAAAAATATTGATGAAGAGCCTGAAGAGATTCTTGCAATAAAAAACACTTATTATAGAGGACAAGCTAGCAAAAATTGGGAAATAAAATGTAGTTTATTTAGAAATTTATTAATTGAAAAAGAAGAGCAACTTATTCAAGAAGTTTTAAATAGAAGACCTTTAGATTTTATAAATTGTAAGAATAATTTAGAAAAGTTAGTTTTGATGCAACATTATGGAATTCCTACAAGACTATTAGATATAACAACTAATCCATTAGTAGCTTTATATTTTTCTTGTGAAGGTGAAGTAGAGGAAGATGGAGCAGTTTATATTTTTGAAGAAAATCATGATACTGATTTAAATTCTAGAGAAATAGTGGCGAGTTTTTCATTTTTAAAAGATAATGGTACATTAGAGGACTTTAAAAAAATATTAGAAAAAGATAAGGTTATATTTGAAGAAAATATAATAGATACTTTATTAAATAAAAGGTATGTTTTAATAAATCCAAAATTAAATAATGATAGAATAGTTGCTCAACAAGGACTTTTCTTATGTTGTTCTAATAAATCAACAGAAGGTAAAATAGAGGCTAATAATCAGATAAAGAAAAAAGCTTTTTCAGTTGAAGCAACAAGAAAAATAATAATATCTAAAGAGTATAAAAAAGATATCTTAAAAGAATTAGAATTTTTAGGAATAAAAAAATCAGTATTATTTCCAGAGTTAGAAAACCATGCAAATGAATTAATAGAAAAATATGCAGTAAAACAAGCTTCAAAAAAAGAAGAAATAGAGAAAAATATAGGAGTTCTATTTTATAAAAGTCCAGTAGAGACTAATGAAACTTTAAATGATGGAGAACTAGAAAAAAGTAAAAATTTAATTTTAAAAATAAAATCTTCTTCAATTGATACGGATTTAAAAGCAGAAATATTATCATATATAGATGAGGATTTTTATTTATTTGATAGCAAAAAAGCAATTGTAAAAAAGTTGATTAGACGTAGTAAAGATATTGAAAATGAATTGAAAAGTAAATTAATAGAATTGATAGGAGAATAATAATGCTTCTTAAAAAAATTAATAATAAAATTCAAAAATTAGAATTAGATGAATTTAAACTAGAAAAAGAATTGCAGTTGTTTGTAGAAAGTAATTTGGAAGAACTTCTAAATTTAGAAATAGTAAAGAGTGAATTTTCAATTGAAAACTATAGAATAGATACTCTTGCATTTGACAAAGAAAATAGATCATTTATCATTATAGAATATAAAAGAGGAAATAGTTATAGTGTAATAGATCAAGGATACTCTTACTTAGCAACAGTTTTGAATAACAAAGCTGAATTAATCTTAGAATATAATGAGAGAAAAGGCAAATCTTTAAAGAGAGATGAAATAGATTGGAGTCAGACTAAAGTAATATTTATTTCGCAAAAATTTACAAAATATCAAAAAGATAGTTTAAATTTTAAAGATTTACCGATAGAGCTTTATGAAGTAAAAAAATATGATGGAGATATAATTTTGTTTACATCTATAAATAAAAAAGAAAACAGTGAAAGTATAAATGTTATATCTAAAAAAGATGTAGTCATAGAGAAAGTTTCTAAGGAAATAAAAACATATACATTAGAAAATCATTTTGAAAATTCAGATGAAAGTATAATCGAAATTTTTAATGTGTATAAGGAAAAAATTGAAGAAATGCTTCCTGAAATAGAGCTAATGCCTAAAAAAATATATATAGCTTTCAAGCTTAACAATAAAAATTTAATAGATTTTAAATTACAGAAAAATTCGATTAAAGCTTGGATAAATGCAAAAGAAGGAAAACTAAATGATCCAAAAAAAATTACTAGGGATGTCGCTCATGAAAACCATAATGGTAATGGAGACTATGAACTTACAATTAAAAGCTTAGAAGAATTAGAGTATATTTTGAGTTTGATAAAAGATGCTAGTAGAATGTTGTAAATAAATCTTAGAATAATTAGGGGGAGTAATGAATTTTACAGAGGATGAATTAGAAGCAGCCTATCTTGAAATATTAGAATCTTTAGGATGGGAATGTATTGATGGTAGAAAACAAGAAAGAGATGACTACCATTCAGTAATATTAGAAGAAAATTTAAGAGAAGCAGTTTATAATATAAATAAAGATATGCCATCTTCTACTAAAGAGGAAGCTATTAGAAAAGTAATACTGCTTTCACATCCAAACTTGATTAGAAGTAATGAAGAGTTTCATAATATGCTAGTCAATGGAGTGGATGTAGGAGAGTATCAAGACAAAGATGGGAACAAACGTTCTGGTGGAAAAGTATATTTAATAGATTTTAAAAATATTAAAAAAAATGAGTTTCAAGCTATAAATCAATTTACAATAGTGGGAAGATCTAAACGTAGACCAGATATAATACTATTTATCAACGGACTACCTCTTGTAGTTATAGAGTTAAAATCTCTAAGCAATGACAATGTAGGTATAAAAGAAGCATATACTCAAATTGAAAGATATAAATATGAGATTACAGATCTTTTTAAATATAACTCTTTTATCGTTATAAGTGATGGAGTTAATGCAAAAGCTGGAACTATATCATCAAATGAAGAAAGATATATGAGCTTTAGAAGTATTGATGGAATTACAATAGCCGATACAAACTCTTTAATGATGGAAGTTTTAACTCGCGGAATGCTATCTAAGGAAAGAGTTTTAGAATTAACTCAAGATTATATTCTGTTTCTTCAAAATAAAAATGAAAAGATAAAGATATTAGCTCAGTATCACCAGTTCTTTGCCATAAAAAAAGCACTTGAAAAGACAGCAGATGCTCGTAGCAATGATGGAAAAATCGGTGTCGTTTGGCATACTCAAGGTAGTGGAAAGTCTCTAACTATGACATTTTATACAGG
>JBOGAY010000065.1:0-10460 GCA_051655925.1 Sarcina sp.
CAAAATACAGCAAATAGTGGTTTGATTAAAGTAATAGCACCAAATATGAATATAAATACTCCATTTCCAATGAATACTGTTATAGTACAAAATACTACTGGAAATCCAATATCAGATAGTATGTTAAACAGTGTTATAAGAAATTGGATTTTAAATTGGCAGTTCAATAGTCAGGGATATTGTGTTGCAGTAGGTGAAAACTGGGCACCACAATGGCTTGAGGCAATACCAAACTCAGCACTTATAAATGCTTTTATTGAAGCAAATGGTAAAGGGGCACTTAGTCAAAATATTACAGCAAATGAAATAAATAAAGGTGCTGCATTATATACTAAAGAAAGTTATTCAAAACCTTATCCCTTCCCATTTGATCAACAGCAAGCAGAGGTATATATTAAGCAAATGCTAAATAAAGATTATCCAGGAAATATAATAGAGAAAATTGTACTACATCCAGCAGGAAAAGGATTAGGTGGACTTTATTATGTTTATACAAATATAAGTGAAAAATACTCAAAAACAAATCAACCATTTTGGTATGTATATTCTAATACAGGACAAGCAACAGGAGTATAATAATTAAAATGAAAATAATAAAAAAATCACATGCTTTGCATGTGATTTTTTTAGGTTAGATATTAGATTTTAAATAAGAATGTATATTTGTTATGAGTTGAGTTAAAATATTTAAACTCTCTAATGGTTTGCTATTAATATTTAAAGCATGATTAGCATCTTTAAAACATATAAAATCTTTATTTGTTTTTGAAAGTGCTACTTGATTTTCTTGTGATAATAATGGATCAGCTGAACCAGTAAACACAAGAGTTTTAGGATCTATACCCATATTGAATGTTTTATCAATAGGACTTATAGATACATTAACAATATCAAAATCTTTAATATTATCGTTAAGATATTTTTGGACACAAGTTCCAATACTTTTAGCAATTATCACTACTTTTTTATACTTATTTCCTAAAAATGGTTTAACCTCTTCTAAAGTTTCTTTACATAAAATATCAAATTCTGTTGCTACATTAAACTCTTTTCTTACTGCTTGAAAACCATATTCTATTTGTAAAATATCATAGTTAAGGCTTAAGGCAAGTTCTGATGAATATTCAAGGTTTGCTCTATCTAATAAATAGGCAATTCCAGGTAAAATAATTGTTAAAGTATCACTTTGATTATCAATAAATTTAGGTGATAAATTAACACCCCAATATGAATTTATAGAACTTTGCATAAAATCATCTTCTTTCGTAATATATTTGTGTGATTAACTTAAATTTAGTATACTCCTTATTTTCAATTTTGGAAAATATAAAATTTTAATGATTATAACGTATTTTGCTTATAAGAAAAATTTTAGTATTTGATAAATTAAATATAATAAAAAAGCTAGTATCACTATATGATGACACTAGCTTTTAACCTTAATTATTGTTTAAAGTTTCTTTTATTAATTCTTCTATTTTATGTTTGCATCTAAGACCCTTGCATATCCCTGTACCAGCGCCTGTTGCTTCTTTAACCTTTTCATATGAATCTGCACCATTCTTTATTGCATTAACAATTGTATCTTTGTCTACATGCTTATGAATGCATATCATATTTTCGTCTTCTTTAGTTTTTGAAAAAAGTCCCATTAAAAATTCCTCCTAAAATAAATACTATTCAAAACTAGTATTTGTTGTAATTTAATTATTATTTAAAGTTTCACTTAGTAAACTTTCTATTGCATGTTTACATCTAAGGCCCTTGCATATCCCTTTGCTAGCACCTGTTACTTCTTTAACTTTTTCATATGAATCTGCACCGTTTTTTATTGCATTAACAATTGTATCCTTGTCAATACGCTTACAAAGACAGATTATATTACTATCCTTAGTTTTTGAAAAAAGTCCCATTAAAGTCCTTCCAATAATTATACAAAAAACCATTTTAAAAATAATATTGTTTTATCGTATCATCTAATTATTTAAAATTATTTACAAAAGATTAACAAGTTTTTTGGAAAAATGGTTTCTTGAAGATATAATAGCATATTTTTAATAAATTTAGTTGGAAAAATCAATTTTTTTATTTATGTAAATAGAAAGATACAAAATATTTTAAAATGAATAGCTGGTATGAAGTATCTATTAGAGAATGTTATGTTTTAAGTTTAAATAAAATAAAGATTGGGAATATTAAATTTAAATAAGTTATTTTAATATTTGATGTATTAAGGAGGTTTTTTATGTCAAAGACAATAACAACAATAGTAGTAGCAGCTACAACAATTTTAGCTATTATACCAATTTCAAAAAATTTAGAAAATAAAGAGTTGTTAGCTGATGTCTTAAAAGAAGAAGCAGTACTTGTACAGGCACAAGGTATTAATCAAGGAAGTATATATAATAATAAAATTAATGTAGAGAATGTTTGGAGTCAATCTTTATTTAGTATAGCATTTAATGAAGATAATACTTTAAAAATTACAAAAGGATGGAGTGAAATAAATCCATATTCACAAGAGAGTTTTAATCTTACAATTACTGATTCGAATAGAAATGTTTTAAAATCATTATCATTTAAAGGTGGTGTGCATCCAGAAGATGAAGCCTATAATCAATTAAATGGGTTTGCATTTAACATTGGTGATGTTATTACAATGTCATCAACTACAGGAACAGAATATTTTATAAATGATGGAGCGAAACAAGATGGCTTTGTATCATATAAAATAACACAAGAAGGTTTAGTTCAAATAACAGCAAAAGCAGAAAATATAATGGCATTGTATGATGGTGATGGGAAAGTAGAAGTTTCATGTATAGTAAAACCTAATTTAATAGTTGATTTTGTATGTAATGGAAAGAAATTTTCAGCAACAGCAAATGAAAATGGTATGGTTAACACTGTAATAGAAGGGAATTATGGAGATGTTGTTTATGTTTATCCTGAAAATGAATTAGAATCACAGGTTAAAGTGCAATATAACAAGAAAGATTTTATATTACAAAATCAAAATATAGAAGTTAATAATGTGTGGAACCAAAGTTTATTTTCAATAGGCTTTACATATGATAATAAATTTATAGTTAAAAGTGGGTGGTCAAAAACTAATCCGTATTATAAAGGACCTGACTCTTTGACGGTGCAGTTATTAAATAATAAAGGTGATAAAATTTGTAGTGAAGAATTCAAAGGTGGAATATCACCAGATGTAGCAATGGAAAAATTGCTTAATGGTAGAAGTTTTGAGTATGGTGATCTTATTCACATAGAAAGTAATTCAGGAGCACATATTAAAGTTGGAGAAAACACACATAAAGGGAATATGTATTTTCAATTGAATAAGAGTGGACTTACATATTTGCAAGGAACTAATAATACATATAAAGCTCAGTACAATGGAAATAGTACAGTAGTTACAGGTGTTGTTGCAGGAGGTTCTGATGTTACTGTAATAGTAAATGGAAAAACTTATACTGAAAAGGCAAATTCAAATGGAGATTTTGAGGTGAATTTACCTAATATGCCTATTTTAGATCAAAATATTGAGATTATTGATTCAAATGGTGTTTCACAAAATGTTAAGGTTACATTAGATACAACTGATTTTGGAATTTTAAATAGTGAGATCAAAATTTTAAATGGTTGGGGTTCAGATGCTTTAAATATTAAATTTAATCCTGAAACAATGAGCATAAATACATCAGGGTGGAATCAACATTTAGGAAGTATATCAACTCCTTTTATAGAGTTTGGTTTATATAATGGAGTAACAGGAGATAAAATAAAAAATGTAATGCTACAAGGGACAGACACATCTACATCATTAACAAATGCTATTGATAATATAGGATTTGAATTTGGTGATATAGTTGCAATTTCTTATAATCCAACTCAAGGAAAAGTTCAAATTTGTAATGGAAATGATTTAGTTGGAAATACAACAGGCGCAATAGAATATTTTAAAATTACGAGAGATGGTTTTGTTAAATACCAAAATCCAATAAGTATTGAACCTTTAAATGTTTTAAGCATTAACGAAGTGAAAAATTTAAATATTAAAGGAAGAACACTTGCAGATCAAAAAATCACAGTAACTGTAAATGGAGAAGTATTTACAGGGAAATCAGATAGTCAAGGTATTTTTGAGATACCAGTTTCATCAAAAACAGCTTTCACTACTACAACACCAATAAAGGTTCAAGCACAAAATCAAGTGCCACAAATAATTTATCCAAGTGCGGCAAGTATGCTTGAGAGTAATAGTGCTATTTATTTTGCAGGTAAATCAAATCAATTTGGAAAAATGGTATTTGACCCTGTAACAATGAAAATGAAATGGTTTGCACCAGATATTTCTTTAAGTGTGGTTAACAACAATCCAACAACATATAATCCTAATGCAGTTCCAACAAATCTTACACAAATAATTAATCCTAATACAAGTGAAAAAGTTTTAGGGATTGTTATTAAATCAGAAAATGGAGAACTTATTTTAAATAAAAGCTTTACAGGAGCTGATACATTAGGAGATATTTACAATACGGTTAACAACCTTAGTTTTACTTATGGTGATACTATTGAAATTTATCAAAATACAGGATCAATAGGTGTAAATGCTTTTTCAAATGGAAGAATAGTTGCACCAGATGCAACTTATATTACACTTAAAATAACACCACAAGGTTTAAGTGATAATATATCAGGACAAAAAATTTACAATACTCCATTTACAGTAGCTGATTATTATGCAATGAAGGGAAGAGTTACAACAGGAATTACTGCAAGTGGATGGGATGATGGCTCACAAAAACTTGCAGATAATATGGTTATGAATCAGACTATGAAAGATAGAGTTGATATAGCGATAAAAGATAGTATGACAGATGTGGAAAAAGCAAAAGCTATATTTGATATAGTAAGTCCAGTTCCGTATAAAAATGTAGGCGGAAATACAATAAATACTTATGAAAATGGTGGAGTTTGCTTTAATAAATCACAGTTATTTGCAGTAATGGGACAATATGCAGGTCTTGTGACAAGGGTTGTTACAGGGTATGTCAATGAGCCAAGTGATTATCAACAGTACTCAGGATATCATTCATGGAACCAAGTATGGATTCCTAATCAAAATGAATGGATGACAATAGACACTACATGGCATATATTTGATTGTAATCAATATGTAGATGCTAATAGACATAGTTTTTCAGTTCAGGCAACTCTTTGGGATCCAGAGAAAAACTATACTAGTTACTTTGTAAATGATCCATCAAAAGCTTGGGAGCATACAGGTGAAGTTTGGAATCATGCATTGTATTATAATTTTAATTTAGCAAATGATATACAATTTAGAAATTTATTTAATGATATAACACCAAGTCAAATTAAAATATATAATGCAGCAGGTACATATGCAGCAAACATAACATTTAATGGAGTTAATAATACATTTAATGTTGAGGGTACAGATGATACTTTAGGTGCAGTTACTTCGGAGAATTTTATGACAATAGCACTTGTTAACCCAACAAATGGAGAGGCTATTTTTAAAAAGACATTAAAAGGTGATAATTCAGTTGCACAGCTTAGAGATGCACTTGCAAATGAAACTTATAAAATAGGTGATATATTAGAAATATCATATGCATCAAATCAAAATAGTCATATAGAGGTAATTGCAAATGGAAAAACTATAAGCAATAATGATGGAAATCTACAAATGTTTAAAATAACTGATCAGGGACTTGCAAAATTTAGTTTTGATAAAGCTGTAACTGTAAAGGCTAATGCAACAACAGGAATTAATAATGAACCTTTTTATAGTGTTACTGTTTCAGGAGTTGCACTTGCAAATAAAAATGTAACAATTAATATAAATGGAGAAACTTTTGAGACAAAAACAAATGCATTAGGTGAGTATAATACTAATATAACAACTAAAAATCCAATGATAGAAAACACGCAAATTAGTGCTTTTCAGTGGGGGGAAAATGAAGGAATAACTATGCCAATAGTTACAAAGGAATTAATGCTTGAAGATAGCCAAATAGTGATAAATAATGTTTGGAACTATCATCTTGGAACTATAGGTTTTGATGTACATAATATGGCAATTAAAGAGAAAAAAGGTTGGTATATGACAAATCCATATCTTAGCAGTAAAGCAGAAGCATTTTCAATTGCATTAAATAGTGAAGATGGAACACCTATAGCAAGTTTAAAAGCAATGGGTAGTGATAGAATTCCAATACCTTTATATGATGAGTTCAATGGAAAGGGCTTTAAGTATGGAGATTCTATAACTATAGATTATATAAGTTCAGCTCATATAATGCTTAATAATGTGTATGTTAATGGAACTGTAGTTAATAATTATAGAGTGACAAAGCCAATTACTTTATATATAACAAAAGGTGGGCTTACAACAGAGAAACCAGTAACTAAATAAAGTTTATAAAAAAGGAACTAATTTAAGTTAAAAAAAATAGATTAGTTCCTTTTGCTATAATATGATTTAAGATTTCTTTTTAGATAATAGAGTATTAATATGATTAACTATAACTGAAGCAAGAATTACTCCAATAGCAATCCCTGCAGCTGTTTCAAAAGTGCTAGTACCTGAAGATTTAAATTGGTGCATATTGTTAGTTAAAAGTCCGGTCATTGTATAGAAAAGCCCACCCCCGGGAACAAGAGGAATTATTCCAGGTAGTAGGAATACTGTTGCTGGAGATTTTAATTTTCGTGCTAAAAATTCAGAATAAAAAGTTATCACTGCACTTGCTAAAGTTGTAGCTAAAAATATATTATTTAAAAGTTGATTGGCAATTACATAGGTTGTTATAGTTAAAAAACCACCTATAGTTGCAGCTATTAATTTATCTTTTTTTACATTATACATTAATGCATATCCAAGACCACCTATAGTACAGGCTACTACTTGAATTATAAGTTCTGACATTATAATACACCCCCTAGATAAAGAGCAGAAGCAAATCCAAAGGTGATAGCTATTGTGATAAGGATGGTTTCTACAAGTCTAAATGTTCCAGCAAGTATATCACCAGATAACATGTCTCTAAAACCAGTTACCATTGCCATTCCAGGAATAACAAGCATGACACCACCAATTATGATTTTATCAACATTAATCCCTATACCAATTTTTACAGATATTATTGCAAGACAACCAATAATAAATGATATTATACCAGTAAAAATTATTGAGTTTATAAAGAATTTTTTTAAGTATTTGTTAAGTATGAAAAATATTATTGCTATAATACCTACTGCAAGTGCATCTCGAAAACCTCCACCAAAGTATACACAAAATCCTATAGAGCCAAGTGTACCACCAATCAAACTTTTTTTTGTTGTTGAAAAGTCAGTTAGCTTGAAATTTTTTAAAATATCTTGAACTTCTGTATAGTTTGGTTTGTTCTTACAAATGAATCGAGATAAGCTATTTAATTCTTCAAGTTTTTCAAGATTAATTTCACTAGAATAAATTCGCCTATTTTCACTATATGATTTGTTGTTTTGATCTCTTATAGTTGCAATTATGAGTGTTTTAATAGCAAAAACATCTACTTTTATTATTCCATAGCTTGTACAAATTCTTATAATAGTGTCTTCAACTCTATTAATTTCTGCATTGCATTTTAGCATGTTTTCAGCTATATCAAGTGCAGTTTTTAATATTTGTTCAGTTTCCATGTTAAATTTTTTATCCTCCGTAATTTTAAAAGTTTTTGAATTTTAAAATTGGCTTTATAGAATATGTTTAAATTCTATAAAATTTTAATCTATAAAGTGATTATATCATTAATAGGGAGGATTTTTATCACGAATTAAATGAAAAATCATAATATGAGAATATAATATTTGTTTAATGGAGGAATAATGAGTGCTTTGAAAATTGATTGTGCTATAAAATTAAGTTGTACAGACAATAGTCAGTATAGTTGCGGATGTTATTCTTATAATCATTATAATTTTTTATCCTCTAATTGCCCTAAAATTTCAGTCTTTAATTCAGAACTTAAGTATTATACTTCATTTCCAACTAAAAGAATATATTCTAGTATAACTTATAATAGTGAAGAGAAAGATTTTTTTACGGTAAGTGATAGTGTAAATAATACAATATTTAGGCTAAATACTTATATGGAAGAAATAGAGATTATAAAAGTTTTAGGTTGCACAGAAAAAAATATGCATATTAAATCTATAAGCTATAACGAGTGTAAAAATAATTTGCTTTTAGTAACTGAAAAATTTTTATTAGAAGTAACTAAAGCAGGGAAAGTCATATGCGAAACTATGATTGATAATATGTTTAATAACCCTACATATAGTACAGGGTGTTATGCTTTTAGTTTGATTGAAAAAAATCAAAATCTTTCTTTAAGAGTATATGAAAATTTAACTCCGATATGTAATACTACCGTTTTAAAAACAGATTTTGAGTTTAAGTGTATTGTTTATGGTTATTATGATGAAAAGTGTGATTTATTTAGGCTATATTTATTAGCAAAAAATAAAAAATGTGAATATTATTTAATTTGTGTAATTATTGATAAACTTTGTTGCAAACCAGAATGTGATAAATGTATATGCGATGATGAAAAAGAGTGTCAAAAACCAGTATGTGATATTTTAGAATCTATAGCTTTAATAGAATCAGCCTTAGCACATATTTTAAATGCAGAAGGAGAGAAACTTCAAAAAGGAATTTGTTTATCAAATACTGTTAATGAGCTTATTTGTTTAAATAATTCAGTAGAAAAAACTATTTCAAAAATAACTGGTTTAGAAACACAGTTATATTCTAAACTTGTTGTAGCACAAGAATTATACATGCAAGAGTGTGATTGTAGAAAAGATTGCACAAAATAGAACACTTTATGTTAAGTAACATATATTATAAAGAGAATAAAAAAAGGAGTGGTATATATGGGAATGCCAGTTATTACACCAAGTAATATTTCAAGAGAGGAAGCTATTACAGATATTATTGAATCAATAGCATTAATGGAAGCCGGATTAAGTCATATATTAAATGCAGAGGGTGAAAAAATTCAGGCTGTTAATGGAACTTTAACTCCAGATAATCCTAATGTTGTAGCTACTACATCCGCAGAATTATTAGCAGTTAATAAGTCAGTTGAAGAAATGGTTAGTGCTATTACTATGTTGGAGATTGTACTAGAGAAAAAACTAAGTTCTGTATACTGTCAATGTAGCAAATAGGGGGCGAGTTAATGGCAAATTTAAACGGAACAGCTCAATATGCTACAACTGGGTTATATAAAGATTATATTGCATGGATTGAACTTGGAAATACAACTGTAGATTTATTGACTAGTGGAAAACTTTCAGTAGAAAATACTATCTTAGGTGGATATAAGATCAATTTTGATTTATCTGCAAAAGCTTATAATAATGATCCAACTACATCAAGTGCATGGACAGCAAGACCTAGTGATATAGGCTTTGGTTTTTTAGGCAAAGGTGATACTTATAATTTGCCTAGTAATCCTTACTTTGGAGCAGGTGGAAATAATTTTATAATTTCACTTGATAATATTGTAGTGACAAAAGATGGAGTTCCAATAACTAATTATGCATTTGTTGTTGGAGATGCAGAAATAACTACTTCTGGTGAGCATATGCTTTTTTATAGCCCAGATGCAAAATGGGAAATTATTGATTTAGTCAAAAATCATGATCCAGTAGAATCTCCTACAATAACAGGAATAGGAACTAATTCAGTTGAACTTGTAGGAGTTAATTATCAGACTGGAACTTATATTTTACAATCTTATAATGTAAAAAGTCTACAAGTTTCTACACCAGATGTAAGCCCAGCAGGTGTTGTTGGAGCATTTGGGATAGTAGTAAATTTATCACCACAGCCAACAAAGGTGGCAACTACACCAGTTGTAGAAAATGCAGCAGGAGAATATGTTAAATTTAAAGTTTCATTTACACCAACAGATAGTAGTATTTTATCATATACAATAACAGATACTTTAAGCCAATTAACAGGAGTTTCATATCAATCTATAAATTCTATAAATCCTATTAAAACAACTCTTACTCAAAATGGAATTTCAATTCCAGTAGTTGAAAGTATAAATAATAATGTAGTTACATTTTCTATAGATTCTCAAAATTTACAATTAAATATTCCAGTAGAGTTAGATTTAGTATATCAATTAGATCAAGAATTAGATGTTACTAAGATTATAAATGATGTGAGTATTCAAGGTTTTACAGAAATAGGACCAATACCACAGTCTTATGCGCAAGTAACAGCTTTGCTTAAAAAAACTAAGTTTCCAAAAGTGGAAAAAAATCCACCTATACAAGAAGTTTTAATTAAAGATGGAAGTAAAGTTAACTTTCAAATTAAAATAACAGACTTTAAGTATGATTTAGCAACTAATACG
>JBOGAY010000066.1:0-25678 GCA_051655925.1 Sarcina sp.
TAAAATATCTTTTAAAATGAAATTAAGATATTTTAAAATCCGTGGAAAATATAAGAGCTAAAAGAGTTAAAAGGAGTAATAGATGAAAAACCTAGTCTTAATTATTAATGAAAAAAATAGCTATGGAAGGCATCTAGGAACAACTCTGCTTTCTGTTTTAAAAAATTCCAAAGAGAAATGGAATATTTTTATAATCTATGAAAATTTATCAGAGGAAACAAAAGTTAAATTGAATACAATAGCAAAGAGTTATAGTAGTAACATAAATTATTTAGAGATTAGTAAGAGCGATTTAGATAGATTTAAAGTGGGAAAGGGAACACATCTTAGTTCTATAGTTTTTGCGAGACTTTTTATTCCAGAGTTTCTAAAAAAAGAGGAGAGAGCTATATATTTAGATTGTGATGTAGTTGTGCTAAAACCTTTAGAAAAACTTTATAATATGGATTTACAAGGAAAATCCATTGGAGTTATTTTAGATGGAAAAAAAGATCAAAAGTCTAGTTTAAGCAGATTAAATTTGAGTTTAGATAGAACATATTTTAATGCTGGAGTTATGGTAATGGATTTAAAGAGATTAAGAGAAAACAATAAGTTTTTACAAACAATAGATTATTGCTTAAATCCAGATAGGGAACTACAACTTAATGAGCAAGATGCACTAAATATAATATTTGAAAATGACTATATGATAAATGATATAATTTGGAATTACACTCATGGAAATAGTGAAGAAAATAGCTATGATGAAAGCGAAATTGGAATAGTTCATTTTACAGGAGATATGAAACCATGGGATTGTAGAAGTTACTCTCCATATAAGGATTTATATTGGAAATATCTAAACGAAACACCTTGGAAAGGATTTGAAGAGGAGAATAAAACACTGAGAAATATTTTAAAAAGAGAACTAGTTAAGTTTAAACTTAAAACTAGAAAAATAAGATATGCATTGAAGGGGAAAAAATGAAAAAAGTTTTAATATGGAATGATTATCCATTGGGACCAGTTGGAGGACCCAGTGGATATTTATATAATTTAAAAAGTTATATAGAAGAAAATAATATAAAGAATATCGACTTTTTAAATAATGAAGATTTTATAAAAAAAGTTGAGATAAAGAAAGAGAAAAATTTTGAAGCTATTAGAAAAATTATAAGAGAATTTAAAAAACAACTTTTTAAAACAAAAAAATTAGAAAAGCGTATTAATAAATTTTATAAGTTTTATGAAGGGGATTATTCTTTTATAAATAACTATGATATTATACATTTTCATGATGTTCGTTCGTTTTATAGAGCAAAGAACATATTAAAAGATTTCAAAGGGGTTACATTACTTTCAAGTCATTGCCCTAAAACTCCAACTCAAGAGGAGATAGAGGATAATATAAAAATGGATTATAAAACTTTCCCTAAAAAATTGAGAGAGAGATTAGAAAAAATAGATCAAGATTCTTTTAAAAATGCAGATTATCTTGTTTTTCCTTGTAAAGAAGCACAAGAACCCTATGAAGAGGATAAAAATATAAAAGAGATATTAGAAGAAAAATCTAAAAATAATAAAATACTGTATGTCCCAACAGGGATACCTGTAAAACATATAGAGAAAGATCAAGAGTTCTTTTCTAATAAAGGAATAGATGTTAAAGATAAGTTTATTGTAAGCTATATAGGAAGACACAATAAAGTAAAAGGTTATGACTTTTTAAAAGAACTGGGAAAAAAAGTTTTAGAAAAATACAGTGATGTAATTTTTGTAATAGGTGGAGAGATAAGTGAAGAGTTTCCCCCTATAGAAAATAGCAATTGGGTAGAGTTTGGATGGACAAAAGAGGGATATAACATAATAAAAAATTCAAATATGTTTGTGTTACCAAATGAAAAAACATACTTTGATTTGATTTTATTAGAGGTATTGAGTATGGGAACTCCTGTGTTGCTAAGTGAAACAGGTGGAAATAAATATTTTAAAAGATATAATGAAAATGGATTGTTTTATTTTGAAAAATATAATTTAAATGAGGCTTTAAAAGAGTTTGATGAGGCCTATAATTTATGGAAAGATAGAAAACTTTCTTTAGATGGTGATAAAAATTATAGAATTTTTAAGAAAGATTTCACAGTAAATACTTTTGGGGAGAACTATGCAAAATTATACAATGAAGTTAAATAATATAAAAAAATATATACTTCCATTTTTGTTTCTTCTAATGACTTTTGTTATGATACCTAAAGAAGCCTATTATAAAAAGGGAAATATAGATATAGTTGCAACAACAACAGAGGGAACATGGAATGGATATTTGTATTTAATATATCCTTTAGGTTATAAAATGGAAGATCCTTGGAGAAATGTAAATGGTGAAAAGGTATTGTCAAAAAATATTAAAAATACAATATTGGACAAATATATATTTCATATAGAATCGCCAATGGGGGAGATAAGCGAACTTAAGTTTAGTTCAGAGAAGAAATCAACAGTAATCCCTAAAGGAGCAGGACAAAAATACTTTGAAATACCTTGGAAAGATATAAAAAAAATATATATAGTAAATATCATAAATGCATTTGTATATTTTGGAGCTGCTTTACTATTAGTTTGCTATTATTTTAAAAAAGGAATTGAGATTAATTTAAAAAATATTGGAGTTTTTTCTTTAGCTTTGGTATTTTTATCAATCTCTTTAAATTTAAAGTGGCAGAGTAAAGTTAGTGGAATATTTTTATCTCTTACAGTTTTAAAAATGTATTTAGATAGAAAAAAGATAAAATTTGGATACTTGGAAATTATAGGGGTTCTTTTGTTATTGTTGAGTTTATTAAGTGAATATCTGAACTTTTTTAATTATGAAAAAACCTATATATATTTTCAAAATACAATTTTAATGATATTAGCTATGAAAATATGGAGATTTGGTTATGAAGATAAAAAAATTTTAAAAAATTATTTTAAGATCTCTTTAATAGTTTTATCTTTAATAAATCTAATATCTCCTTTAGTTTTTGGTGGAATATACACCTTTACATTTGGAGTATTAATGACAATATTAGTAGCTGATTCAATAGAAGGATTGATTTTTTATGATGGAAATTGGTATAAACTAGGGATAGATATATCAAGTCTTTTGTTAGGGTTATACGGAATAGTAGTTAGTAGTAGAAGAACTATGATTGTAGCTTTGGGAATATATTGTATATATCTGTTTATAAAACTTTTAAAAAATGATAAGAAAAAAGCTATTATTTTGGTTTTTGTAGGAGCAGTGTTTTCATCAGCAGTAATAGGTATTGGATTTAGAAATGAAAAATATAGAATAAAAGAGTTAGTGGTATCAATAGTTAATACACAAACAAATGAAAGTAATATTCAAAGATTTCTGATGTGGCGTAGAGGTTACTATATAGGAAAAGAGAATCCTATACTTGGTATAGGAGTAGATAGTTTTTATAATGAAGCGATTAAAGAAAAATATAGTGATATAAAAGATAGTAGAGAACAATTTCAGCCAGTGTTTATACATGTTCACAATGAATATATTCATCAAGTTATAAGTAGAGGAATTCCTGGGGCTGTTCTTTTTTATGGGTTATGGATATGCATGCTAAATAGATTAAGAAAATCAAAGGATAAAGATTTTGATATTATGCTATTAATAATCTATGGTATATATGGAATTTTTGATCCATACAGTATAAGAGCAGAAGGAATAATTTTTTATTCTTTTATAGGAATAAGTTTTGTAAATTGTTTACCAATGGATGAGGTTAAAAATAAATCTTTAGAAAAATTAGGTTTTATATCAATGATTGTACTATTTTTAATAGCTCTTTATTTTAATAAAAGATTTAGATATTATTTCTTAATATTCCTAGTTATGTATTTAGGTTACTATTTTTATAATAAAAGAAAGAGAGAAAAAATATGAAAAAATATGATTATTTAATAGTGGGAGCAGGTTTATTTGGAGCAACTTTTGCTTATGAAGTTAATAAAAGAGGAAAAAAGTGTTTAGTAATAGATAAAAGAGATCATATTGGTGGAAATATATATTGTAAAAAAATAGAGAATATAAATGTTCATCAATATGGTGCTCATATATTTCATACAAGCAGTAAAAAAATCTGGGATTATGTAAACTCTTTTGTAGAGTTTAATAGATATACAAACTCTCCAATAGCAAATTATAAGGGGGAGATTTATAATCTACCATTTAATATGAATACATTTAATAAGCTTTGGGGAGTAGTTACTCCAGAGGCAGCGAAAGCAAAGATTGAAGAGCAAAGAATAGAATCTGGAATAGTAGAGCCTAAAAATCTTGAGGAACAAGCAATATCTTTAGTAGGAACAGATATATATACTAAACTGATAAAAGGCTACACAGAGAAACAATGGGGAAGAAGCGCAACAGAACTTCCAAGTTTTATAATAAAAAGACTACCTGTAAGATTTACATATGACAATAACTACTTTAATGATAAATACCAAGGGATACCAGAGGGTGGATACAATGTTATTATAGAAAAGATGTTAGAAGAAGTAGATATAAATCTGTCTACAGATTTCTTTAAAAATAGAGATGAGTTAATTAATTTAGCTGAGAAAGTAGTTTTTACAGGAATGATAGATGAGTTTTATAATTATGAATTAGGAATTTTAGAGTATAGATCACTTAAATTTGAGCATGAAGTTTTAGAGTGTGAAAATTATCAAGGTGTAGCAGTAGTAAACTATACAGAAAGAGAGATACCTTATACAAGAATAATAGAGCATAAACATTTTGAGTATGGAACTGGAAATAAAACAGTTATAACAAGAGAGTATCCAGTTGATTGGAAAATAGGAGATGAACCATATTATCCAGTTAATAATGATAAAAATAATGAGCTATTTGAAAAATATAAAGAGTTAGCTTCTAAAGAGAAAAATATAATATTTGGTGGAAGATTAGGAAACTATAAGTACTATGATATGCACCAAGTTATAGAGGCTGCTTTAGAAACAGTGGAAAAAGAGTTTTAATATTTAGCTAGAGTCTTAAACAGACTCTAGCTTTTCTTTTAACTCTTTATAATAGGTATTAACTAAATTTTTATTATATTTTTGACACTCACTTAGAAATTTACTAAGAATTTCATCTTTAGAGCAACTAGCAATATTAAAGTAGTCTAGATAGTAGGTTAGCTTTCCTTTTAAAATTCGATGAGTTTTAGTATCATCACTATTAGTAATATTGTATCTAAAAGTCCACTTTCCACTAGCAGCTTTTACAAGACAACTGTTTATATTATTACAATGGCCACCTTTAAATTCAAGAGTGGCTTTTTCATATAAAACTGTAAACTCATCTATTGTCAAATCAGGTTTAGCATTAAGAAGATTTACAATTGTAAAATCATCTAAAATCTCTTTTAAATAGGTTCTTATAGAAAGATTATTAGTTAGTATAGTATTTTTTTTGTTATTATCTTCTTTTTTAATATCTTTTTTATAATGATTAGTATTTTTCGTTAACGGAGATTCCGTATTCGGAGTTTTAGTTACACCGTTGCACAAGGGTAGTTGAAGGGGAGTTTCATCTCTTCTAAAAGGTTCGGTAGTCTTATTTAGAAGTTCCTTGTCATCGCAAAAATAGTAGATGTTTTTAAGCTCGCCTTTTTTAGTAAAAGTAAGATTTTTTTGCTGTTTAAACATATATCCTTTTTCAATTAAATCACTAATAAGTTTTGTAACTTTATCTCTTCCAATATTAAGTTCAAGACGAAGTTGATTAGGGTTAATATTCCAGTTTGAGGGCATAGAAAGCAAATATATTCCAAAGCCACGAAGCTCTAAAGTAAGAGATTTATCTTGTGCAAAAGAGTTATAGATAGTCGTATAATTTTCAGTGTGATGATTTTTTATTATAAAATTATCTAAATTCATAAAATCACTCTTTTATTTGATTTTGATTTCTCATTTAATGAGTTATTTAAACTAACCATACAAATAAGTGTTTTATTTTGAAAGGTTACTTTTTTTAAATCAGATATTTTGAATTTTGAATAATCACCAATAAATAACCGAGCTATAAAATCTTGTTCTTTATAATAAAGTTCTTTATTAAGTCCTTTATTTTTAATAAGAGAATGAAAATCATAATCATTAGTTTTTTTAAAATCAGGAAGAATACTATCAACAATGATAGCTCTTTTTCTCTTACTAACTTGACAGGCTGTAATGAACCCATCTTCTAAATATCTTTCAATAGTCCGAGGAACAACATTACAAAGTGCGGCTAACTCCTTTATAGAGACTAAATCTCCAAACTTTTCTTTGATTAAAAAATAATTGTTTGTTAAAAATGGTTTCTTAGATTTCATGAATAGCCTCCAGAGTTTTTTTATAATCGTTATATATAAGGTTTGCAAAGACTGAAGTTTTAATGAAAATTCGTTTTCCTATTTTAAATTGAGAGTAAGAACTATTGTCTAAAAAATATCTATATCGATGTTCTTTTATATTTAGTTTTTGAGAGATATGATTTCGAGATATAAATTTTCCAAAATTTTTTTCTAAAAGTTTTTCAATAAATTTTATTTTTTGTTCTGAAGTTTTAAATTTTTTAAGTGTAGATATGTTTTGAAATATTATATTTTCTAAAGGGTGAGTTTGTAGCAAGTTTATACCTCCTCTATTAAAGACTTCACACTAGAAGTCTTGATAAGATAAATGCCACCAATTTTTAAACTTTTAACTTTCTTTGCAGCAATCATTCTATATATTGTTTTATTAGAAACAAACATTATTTTAGAAAGTTCATGAACAGTTAAAAACTCTTTGCACTGATTAAAAAAGATATTTTTCATATATTGCCTCCTGTTTTTTAATTTATAAAATATATCTATTAACATATATATCTTGTTTTTAAAAAATATGCAAATTTAAATACTACAATGCGACAATAAATACTAAAAACAGAGTGGACATTGAAGCTAATTTAAAAATTTAATCTATGATATTCTAAAAATATCTCGAGAGAAGTAGAAAAAATAAAAATCGTAGGAGGTAAACATGAGTATGACAGTTGTAGGAGCAAAGATGGCACTAGAAGGGGTTATAGCTAAAACACAGAAAAGCATTGAAAAAGAGGTTGCTTATTTAAAGGAGTTAGCAGATGATAAGGCGACACTTTCTCACATTGAGCAGTTACAAACTGATGGAGAACCGTTACCAACAGGAAATCCATATGGATCATTTTCAGAATGGAGAGATCAAGTTGAGAAAGAGATAAAGACAGGACAAAACTCACTAGATAGAATAGAGATTGAAAAAGCTGAACTAATGGCATTTAACTACTTTATGGAAAATGCACCAGAGGCATAGGCCTATGATAAAAACTATAAAAATAATTTATACTATAATGACACTAATTGGAGTGTTAGTAACAGGAAATAATACCCTCGTTTTAAGAAGTATAGGCAATAGAGTTGAGAGAATGACTATCCCCCAAGTTACATCTCACTCACAAATAAACATAAATTAAACTTATGGACCTAGAGCAATCTAGGTCTTGTTTTGTTTTAGAAAAAAAAGATTTAAAATAGGTTGCTGTTGAAGAAAAAATAAAAGCAAAAAAAAAAACTTCTACTTTAAGTGGTTTTAGAAATATGCTATACTAATATAGCAGAAAAATAATTACAAAAGGGGAGAGATACTTTTATGAAAAAAGGATTATTATTACTATCGTTAATAGCTATGTTTGCAGCATGTGGACAAAAAGAGGAAGCACCTAAAGCTGAAACAGTGACTCCGGTAGTAGCAGAACAAGTGGTAGAAGAAGTAGCACCAGTGGCAGAAGAGATTATTGTAACTGAGGATAAAACATCAGAAGTTGTAGAAGCTATTGAAGAGTCAGTAGTAGCTGATGTAACTGAAGCAACAAGTGGAGAAGTAGTAGCTGAAACACTAGTTGTAGAAGAAACTGTAGTGGTAGAAGAGGCTCTAGTAACAGAGGAAAAGCCAGTACAATAATTTTAAAGGGATAAATCCCTTTAAAATTTTATTAAATGATTTAAAAAATTAAATATTTTAATAAAATTTTAAAAAAGAGAAAAGGAGAGATAAGATGAAACACCAAATTTCTACTGAGATAAGGCAAGATGATGAGATAGATTTAATGAAGCTGTTACAAATTCTAGTAAAAGAGAAAAAAACTACTTTTATAACAACAATTTTAGTAACTTTGCTATCTTTAGGAGGTGCTATATATGAAAGAAATAGTTCTGAAAAAGTTTCTACAATTTTTACTGTAACAGAAGGATATAAAGAGGATAATCTATTGGTAAATAATGTATTGGAAAAAGTTTATAGAGAAAATGATATTAGAGAAAAAAATAGAATATCTTTAGACGAGTTTCGTAAAGAGTTTAAAATAACAGGAGTTATACCAAAAGATATAGCTGAAAAAAAAGAGTTTTTAGCTAAAAGTGGTGGAACTTTAGAATATAATCCAACTAGTTATAGAGTTAATTTAAGAGTTGGAAATATTAATGAGAGTAAACAAGTACTTGATGATTATTATAAATCATTAAACGATTACTACAGAGCACTAAATGAATCAAGATATAGATTTAAGTACTTTGATACTTCTATTTTAAGTGATGAAAACTATAACTATGAAGATTATTTAAGAATACTTAATGAAAGAAAAGGATCGCTAAAAGGTTTAATAAGAGAAAGAGAGAATACAAGAATTGATTACGCTTCTTATGGTTTTGGTTATAGACAGATTCAGTTGGAACTTGAAAATTTAGAAAATATAAGAATACAGGATTTAAAAAATTATCTTTTAGCTACAAATATTGTTAGAAATCCTGAAAAATTTCAAAGTGAATTTTTAAATAGAAAAATAGGGCTTGAAAACAGTATTAAAGTAAAAAAAGAGGAAGCTAGTAACTATATAAAACTTTTAAATAGCTATAAATTTGAAGGTGAAAATATAGTAATCCCCAAAGGTGTTAAAGTAACAGTGGGAGATAACCAGAGAGAGAAATACTATGTAGAACTAATGGATAACTATTTAAAAACAGAGAATGAGTTGATGACTTTACAACAACAATTAGATGAATTGATCTATACAAGTAAAAATTTAAAAGTAGGAACAGAGGTTGAAAAGAAATATATAATGGATTCACTAAAAAATATTATTAAAAGTTATAATGATATAGTTCAACAAGCTAATATTTTAGAAGCAAAAGAGAACTATATAAACAGTGGAGCTATAATAAAATTAACTTCTCCAATAGAGGTAGTTTCTAATTCAAAAGCTAAGTTAATTTTAGTGATAGGAGTAGTTATGGGAGTATTTTTAGGGGTTATGATGGCATTTATAAAGAATTTTTATCACTCTTTTAAAAAATTTAATAAAAGTTTGATGATGCTAGTTGTATTTTGTTTCGTAGGTTTAAATGGTTATTCTAAAGATGAGGTAATATTACAATTTACCCATAAAGAGATTAAGCAGGGATTAAATCCAGATAAAACTCCTTTTGATTTAAACGAAGTTTTAATAAAAGAATTTTTAGTGAAAAGAGTTGGAGTTAATGTGGATAATTTAAAGAATATAAGTATAAAACCAGTTTTTCCTATAAAGAGTATTGATGATACAGAAAATAGATTAAAAAATGGAGAGAAAAACTACCTATATACTCCTACAGAATACTTATTAACTTTGAATTTGAAAAATCTTCAAGAGGAGAAAAAAATAAAAGAGGATTTAATAAAAGAGTTTCCAAATTTTTATGTAAATCATTTTTTAAAAAATTCTAACGGAGATTTTGATTATTTAAAAGAGTACTCAAACTACAGAGAGATATTAAGAGCTTTAAATAATCTGATGACATCTATAAATTTAGAGATAGATTTAAGAAAGAAAAATGCAGAAACAAAAGAGATGTTTTATGAGTACAATAACTTAGGTGTAGAACTGAATAAAATAAGAGGTATAGCTTTTAGAGATGTTTCAAACTATATAAAATCTAATAATATAGTTTCAAATGTATCTTTAGAAAAGAAGTTTTTAGATGGAGAGGATAGATATATAAACTTAGAACTACAATCTTTAAAGGGTAAAGAGAAAATTTATGAATCTATTTTAAAAAATTATACTGTTGGTGAAAAACAAGCTACTATTTTAGAGAGTGGAGATATTAGTATGAGTTCTGATATAGGCTTAAGAGAAAATCAATATATAGAGATATCAAAAACATATTTAAGTAATTTAAACAGAGAGAATAGCTTAAAAATACAACTTTTAGAAAATATAAGACTGTCTAAAAATATGAAAGAACCAAGTGATGAACAGAGATATAGAATAAATAAAGAGTTATTAAATATTCAAAATGAACTTAAGGGTCTTTTGTCTAAAATGGTTGGAATAGAGTTAAGAGATTATAGAAGGGAATATATTGGAAGTGTAAAGGTATTCTAATTAGGGGGAATAAAAGTGTTTAGAGAGAATGTGATAACAGAGCTATTTTCTAATAGAAGAAATATAGTTAAGTTAATAATAGACCTAGGAACAGTAATTGCTGGTATCTTTCTAGGGCTTTTAGTAAGATTTGAAAGTAACTGGGAAGAAAATTCACATAGTAGCTATTTCATTGTATATGGAGTAGCATTTTTGTGTTTTTACCTATTTCGTAAAAACTCTATGAAAAGTTGGAGCTATACAAATTCGTTAGATGTTTTAAACTTAACTTTTACAAACTTAATAGCGCTAATGGTAACATTAGCATATTATGCAGTTACAAGGGAGCAATATTCAAGAACAGTTGTATTGGTAGGATTTGTGCTAGTAGTTATGTTACAACTTCTTTGGAGGTTTTTCTTTAGATTAAATAGATCATATAGAGTTGTACTTGGAAAAAGTAAGCCGAAACCAAATACACTAATATATGGAGCAGGAGAAGCTGGAGTTGCACTGTTACGTGATGCTCTTACTAACCCAAACTATCCATATCATATTACGGCTATTATAGATGATGATAGACGTAAGCGTGGAACATATATAAATGGTGTAAAGGTATATGGAGATTTCTATGATTTAGAAACTGCAGTGAAAGAGCTAAGCATAGAAACTGTAGTTATAGCTATTCCTACTATAAAGAGAGATCGTATAAGAGAGATAATAGATTTAACTAAGTGTTGTAACAATGTAAAAGTAAAGATACTCCCTGGACTTGATGAGATATTGCAAGATGAAAATATAGCTAATCAAGTACGTGATGTTAGTATAGAGGATCTTTTAGGAAGAGAGCAGATACTTATTAATGGAGACAATATAAAAGAGATAATAGAAAATAGAGTTGTATTTGTAACAGGTGGAGCTGGAAGTATAGGAAGTGAACTTGCTCGTCAAATAGCTAAATATAATCCTAAAAAACTAGTTACAATAGATGTAAATGAAAATGATTTGTATTTCTTAGAGTTAGAATTAAAAAGAACATTTAAAAATCTTGATTTACAAAGTGAGATTTGTAATATTAGAGAACAAGATAAAGTGGAGTTACTTTTTGATAGATACAAACCAAATATAGTATTTCATGCGGCAGCTCATAAACATGTTCCGTTAATGGAGCATAATCCAGAGGAAGCTATAAAAAACAATATCTTTGGAACTAAAAAAGTTGCAGAGATGGCTATTAAATATGGTGTTGATAGATTTGTACTTATCTCTACAGATAAAGCTGTAAATCCAACTAATGTTATGGGAGCTACAAAAAGAGCTTGTGAAATAGTTGTAGAAACTATGAATAAAAAGGGTAGTACAAAGTTTATGGCTGTGCGTTTTGGAAATGTACTAGGAAGTAATGGATCAGTTATACCAATATTTAAAAAACTTATTAGTGAAGGGAAAAATCTGACATTAACACACCCGGATATAACAAGATACTTTATGACTATACCTGAAGCAGCTCAACTTGTAATAGAAGCTGGAGCATTAGGAAAAGGTGGAGAACTATTTATACTAGATATGGGAGAGCCTGTAAAGATAATAGATCTTGCTAAAACTATGATAAAATTATCTAATGCTAATGTAGATATAGAAATAGTTGGATTACGTCCTGGAGAAAAACTTTATGAAGAACTTCTTTATGATGTAAATGCAGCACAAAAAACAGAAAATAACAAAATATTTATAACTCATATAGATGAAACAGATGTAGATTTAGATGAACATTTAAAAGTATTAGGTGAAGCTATAAAAAATCCTAAGAAGGATGAAATAAAAGAATTAATGAAAAAATTTGTAGTGACATATAAGGAGGCAGTAAA
Source organism: Sarcina sp. (assembly GCA_051655925.1). Taxonomy (GTDB): domain Bacteria; phylum Bacillota; class Clostridia; order Clostridiales; family Clostridiaceae; genus Sarcina. The sequence goes on from JBOGAY010000066.1 coordinate 12,322, forward strand.
TGAAAAGGCTATTTGATTTAGTCTTATCTATTTGTGGAATATTGTTTTTATTACCTTTTTTTATAATAGTTTCAGTTTTAATAAAATTAGATTCAGATGGAGATGTGATTTTTAAACAAACAAGAGTAACTAAAGGTGGCAAAGAATTTAAAATATTTAAATTTAGGACAATGAGAACAGACACTGAGAAACAGGGGCAAATAACAATAGGAGCAGATAGTAGAATAACTTCTATTGGAAATTTTTTAAGGAAGACAAAACTAGATGAATTGCCACAGCTTTTTAATATAGTTATGGGAGATATGAGCTTTGTTGGACCAAGGCCAGAGGTTCCTAAATATGTAAGAATGTATACTAAAGATCAGAGAGATATATTAAAGGTAAGAGCAGGAATAACAGATTATGCATCAATATATTTTTCTAACGAAAGTGAGATACTAGGGAAACAAAAAGATCCAGAAAAGTTTTATATAGAAAAAATAATGCCTTATAAAATTGAACTAAATAAAAAATATATAAAAGAGGCAGGGTTAATAGTAGATATAAAAATCATATTTTTAACAGTATTTAAAGTGGCAGGATTAATAAAAAATGATAACAGATTTGAGGAGGAATTTTAATGGAAAAAAGAAAGATTTTATTTTCACCACCAGATATATCACAAGCAGAGATAGATGAAGTAGTAGATACATTAAAATCAGGTTGGATAACAACAGGACCTAAAACAAAGTTATTTGAAACAAAATTATCAGAATATTGTGGAACTCCAAAGACTGTTTGCTTGAACTCTGCAACTGCCGCAATGGAGCTAGTTTTAAGACTTTTTGATATAGGACCAGGAGATGAGGTTATAACATCAGTTTATACTTATACAGCATCAGCATCAGTTATTCTTCATTGTGGAGCAACTCCAGTTTTAGTAGATGTAAAACCAGGAGAATTTAATATAGATTCTGAAAAAATAGAAAAGGCTATAACTGAAAGAACAAAAGCTATAATTCCTGTAGACATAGGTGGAATGCCTGTAGATTTTGATGAAATATTTGAAATTATAGAAAGAAATAGAGATAAATTTAACCCTCAAAAAGGAACTTATCAGGAAAAATTAGGAAGAATTTTACTTTTATCAGATGCAGCTCACTCTTTAGGTGCGAAATATAAAGGGAAAATGATAGGAAATGTAGCAGACTTCACAAGCTTTTCATTTCATGCTGTAAAAAATTTAACGACAGCAGAGGGAGGAGCTATAACTTGGAGAGAAAATCCTAATTTTGATAATGAAGAGATATATAAAGAAATAATGCTTTTAGCTTTACATGGACAAAATAAAGATGCGTTAGCCAAGTTAAAGCCAGGATCTTGGGAATATGATATTGTTATGCCAGGATATAAGTGTAATATGACAGATATAAATTCAGCAATAGGACTAGCACAATTAAGAAGATATGACAGTGAGATTTTAGCTAAAAAAGAGCAAATTATAAAATGGTATGAGGAAAATTTAAGAAATACAAAAGAGTTAGAATTACCTAAATTTGAAACAGTAGATAGAAAAAGTTCGCTTCATCTTTATATGATAAGAATAAAAGGAGTAGATTCGGAAAAAAGAAATGAAATTATCCAAAAATTAGCAGAAGAAGGAGTTTCCACAAATGTTCATTTTCAACCATTACCATTATTAACAGCGTATAAAAATATTGGATTGAAAATAGAAGATTACCCAGAGGCATATAAAATGCATGAAAATCAAATCTCTTTACCGTTGCATAATTTTGTAACCGAAGAGGATGTAAAATATATAGCAAATATACTAAAAGAGGTATTAAGTTAATGGAGAAAACAAAATTTTCAGTGCTTTTATCTGTATATAAAAACGAAAAGCCTAATCATTTAATTGAGTGTTTTAGAAGTATATATGATAATCAAGAATTAAAGCCGGATGAAATAGTTTTAGTTCAGGATGGACCACTAACAGATAAATTATATGAAGTAATAAAAAATTTAAAAAGTCAATTGAACGAGATTTTAAAAGTAGTTCCGATAGAAAAAAATGTGAGATTAGGAAATGCTTTAAGAATAGGGATAGAAAAGTGTTCCAACGAAATAATTGCGAGAATGGATACAGATGATATAGCCTATCCAAATAGATTTAAAAAACAGATAAAGTATTTAGAAGAAAATCCAAAAATAGATGTTCTAGGAAGTTATATGAATGAATTTATAGACAATATAACTAATGTAGTAGCAATAAAAACAGCACCATTAGAAAATTTTAAAAACTATATGAAATTAAGAGATCCTGTAAATCACCCATCAGTAGTTTTCAAGAAAAGTAAAGTTATTGAAGCAGGAAATTATATTGAAATACTTTATAATGAAGATTCATATCTATGGGGACGAATGTTAGCAAATGGATGTCAATTTGCAAATATAAATGAATCATTAATTTATTTTAGAGTAAATGATGATACATATAAAAGACGAGGTGGACTTCAGTATGTAAAAGCTGAAATTCAACTTCAAAAAGAGTTTTTAAGATTAGGAATAGTTAATAAGGTAGAATTTTTAAGGAATATAATTTTAAAAAATATTGTTAGAATAATGCCTAATGAATTAAGAAAAAAAATATATTTTATATATTTAAGAAAAAAATAACTTAAAAGGATACGAATTATGAATAATAAAATAAGCTTAATAACTTGTACAATAGGAGAAAAAAAGGATTGTTTGATAAAATTACTAAATAGTTTGAAAAATCAAACTAATAAAAATTTTGAATTTATTTTAATAGATCAGAATGCAGAAGAAAAAAATTATTTAGAGTTATTAAAAGATTATGAAAAATATTTTACTATAAAATATAAAAAATCGAAAAAAGGTTTATCTTTAGGAAGGAATATAGGAATTAAATTAGCTGAAGGTAGAATATTTGGATTTCCAGATGATGATTGTTTTTATGATACTCAAACATTAAAGAAAATAAAAGAAAATTTTGAAGAAAAAGAAATAGATATTTTATCAATAAGAATGATTAACTCAAATCCTAAAGGTAGAGTCATTCAAAAAAACGCTAAGAATAAAATTATATACAAAAAAGATGTTTTTACGTTAACAGCATCTATTTCAATTTTTATAAAAAATTTACATTTAAGCAATGAACATTTTGATGAAAATATAGGATTAGGATCATTGGGAATTTTTCAGGGTGGCGAAGATTATGATATTGTATTAAGGGCTTTAAATGAAAATAAAAGATGTTATTATACTAGAGAAATAGTAGTATATCATCCATGGGATGATATTGAGATAGATAAAAATAAAGTGTTAGATAAGAGAGCTTATCCAGGTGGAGCAGCAGAAATGTATATCTTAAATAAAAATAAAATAGGAATAAAGTTTAAAAGTTTTAGACTCTTAAGAAGAGCTGGAATAATTTTATACTATATATTAAATGGGAAAAAGCAAGATGCAGTAAATAGCTGTTATATTTTAAAAGGAATGATAGATTTTTTTAAAAAAGAAAATATTAATTTTGAAGAAGAAGTGAGAAATCAATGATAAAAAATATAGCCATTGTAGAGAAATTGTACAGTTTATTTTTATCACTAGTGTCACTTGATAAAGATAAAACATTTTATATATTGCGTAACAAATGTAATCAGAAGTTGTTTTTTAAATTAAATACAGACAAAAAATATTATTCAAAAGTTTATTTAGAAAGTAAAAATTTAAAAGGATTAGTTAAGTATTATTATAATTACTTTAAAACGCAAAACTTATTGAATGAATTAAAAGATAAAGAATTTTATATAAATGATTCATTAATAGAAACTTGTTTTTTTAAAAAAGCATTTTTAATAGAGGAGGCATTTGTAAATTACTTAGAAAAAATAATATTAAAAAGGAAATTCATAAATATAGTTAGGTTAGATTTTAGAAAGAGTATATTAGGATATTCATCAAAAATAAAAAAAAATGGTGAGGTATTATTTTGATAGATAAAAATATATACTTAATATCTTGGTTAATGTTATTTCTTTTTCCTATAAATTACTTTGAAATTACTTTTGGAATACAAGTAGATAAAGCGATAATGGTATTTCTTTCCCTTTTTTTAATAGCGTATTCTATATTCAAAAATCGGAAAATTAAAATCATGAGTTTAGTGATATTTCTTCTAATTTTGTATAGAGTTTTTATAGTAAAAGATATTTTTTCGGTTAATTTATTTATATTAATTTTATGTTTAGAAATTTATGACCAAAAATTAAATTTTTTAAATATAAAAATATTAAAAATATCATTATTAGGCGTTATATTCTATAGTATAATTTATTTTGGACAGAATGGAAGACTTATTCATACTTCAATAAAAGAAATTAATCAATCGGGAATGATTTTATTTTTACTATGTATAGGTTTTTATGTAAAAAATGAATATAAATATTTTATTTTTACTTCGTTACTATTGATACTAACTTTTTCGAGGACAGCATTGTTGGCATTAGTAGTTTTTTTATTGATTGACAGGATAAAATTACTTAGAAAAGCATCTCTTTATATAAAAAATTTTTATATTCAATTGATATTAACTTTTTTTATTTTATTTGGATTAGCAAATTCATTTGAAAAAGCATTTTTTGAAAAAAAAATAGTGGATTATCAACAAACTTTTATAGAAAGATTGAAGTCTCCTTATGATTACTCTAATTTTTTTAGATTTACAATAAATAAAAATTTATTAGAAATTATGTATAAAAAAAAGATTTATTTGTTAAATGGAATTAAAGAAGATGAATTAACAAAAGAAAATTTAAATTTAACAAGAATAAAAAACATACCATTTAGAAATAATAAACCACATAATTTTATGTTTTCATATTTACAAATATATGGAATATTAAGTGTGTTTATTTTTATTGGAATCGGAAAAATTTTAAATAAATTAACAAACGAGAAAAATATAGGCTACATAATAAGTTTATTGATTTATACTTCTTTATTAGGTATAGGATTAAACAGCTATTATTTACTTCTAATAATATCAATAGCACAGGAGTTTAATATTAATAAAAAGGAGATAAAAGAAAAAAATGAAAAAAATATTAAAGAAAATTTATAATAATTTTAGATTATATAAATTAAGATATATAATCTGGGAGATATTATCTTTTTTATTTCAAATATTTCCATTAGAAAATAAGGTTATGGTTGTAAATTATTATGGTAAAGGATATGGTGATAATGCTAAGTATATAGTAGAAAAGTTATTATCAAAAAAAATAAAAATAATTTGGGCTGTAAAAAATAAAGATATCCAATTACCCAGTGGAATAAAAAAAGTAAGAATTAATTCAATTAAATATTTTTATGAAATTGCTACTTCAAAGATTTGGATAGACAATTGTAGAAAACCTTATTATATAAAAAAAAGATTGAATCAATACTATATTCAGACTTGGCATGGTGCTCCTGCTTTGAAGAAAATAGAGAGAGATGCACAACATGGATTAACTAAATATTATATAGAGAGTGCACAACAAGATTCTAAAAAAATTGATGTAATAATTTCTAATTCGAAATGGATGACAAATTTATATAAAAATTCATTTTGGTATAAAGGAGATATTTTAGAAGTAGGGTCTCCTAGAAATGATATATTTTATGATAAAACTTTAAAATTAAGAGATAAAATTGATAAAGAATATAATACTAAAGATAAAATAATAATACTTTATGCTCCGACATTTAGAAAAAATTATTCGTTAGAAAAATATAATTTAAATTATCATTCTTTAAAAAAGAGTTTTGAAGAAAAGTATAAAAAAGAAGTAATATTTTTTATAAGATTACATCCTAATATATCAAATAAATCAAAGAATATAAAAAAAGAAGATTATTTATTTGATGTTTCGAGCTATGATGACACTCAAGAATTATTGTATGTTTCAGATATTTTAATAACAGATTTTTCGTCATTAATGTTTGATTTTTCTTTACAAAACAAACCATGTTTTTTATATGCTGAAGATTTAATAGAATATAAAAATGACAGGGATTTATATTTTGATATAAGTGAACTTCCTTTTTCATTTTCGCAAAATGTGAAGGAATTTAAAGAACAAATTTATGATTTTGATTTAGAAAAGTATTTAAATAATTTAAATAAGTTTAATTTAAAAATAGGTAATAGTGAAGTTGGAAATGCATCTTCAGTAATTTATGATTTAATATTAAAAAAATTATAAAATAATAAATATTTATGGTATTAGAATAAGTTTGTAGACATAAAATAATAAATCGTGTAAACTAAACCTTGAATGAAGTGATTTTACATCAAAACGAAAAACTTATGATGAAGAGTTTAAAAAATTATGAGAGTACTAGGTCTTTCGTCTATTAGTAGAAAAAAATACAAGCTCTAGACAATTAAATCAACGATTAAAACTCTTGCAAGTAATATATTAAAACAGGATTTTTTAACTACCTCATCAAATGAAAAAGTAGTAGGAGATATCACATACATTTACACAAAAGATTTTGGTTGGACATATTTAGCTTCGTTTATGGATTTACATACAAATGAAATCAATGGTTGGGATTACTAACGACAATAATAACAGATATTGTTTTCTAAACTTACTTTAAATAATAATCTTACAGATTGTATTATCCACATAGACCAAGGATTGTAGTATACGAGTAAAGACTAGATAGCTAAGGTTAAAGATTTAGATGTTATTCTTTCATTCAATAAAGTGGAATCCTTACGATAATACTTGTAGAGAATCTTTTCGTTTAATTTTGAAGAAAGAATTAATCTATCAAAGGAAATCAAAGACTTTTGAAGAAACAAAAAATTCTTTATTTAAATAGATAAAAGACTAGTATAGTAACCATAGAATTCAGAAAAAACTAGGTTATTTATCTCCAGCAGACTATCTATAGAATTATGGTTAAAAACTTGACTTAATACCAAGAATAGCTGTCTTAAATCGTTAACCCATTATAAAATATTTAATAAATATAAGGATAATAAATCAAGTGAAAGAATTTTAAAAGAACTTGGTATATTATAAAGGAAAATTAAGATGAATTTAAAAATATTAAAAAATTATTTTTTTAATTTAATAATAGTTTTTACAAATATAATATTTCCAATGTTACTCTTTCCATATGCTTCAAGAGTATTAACACCAGAAAATTTTGGAAAGTATTCATTTGGAAACTCAATAGCTTCTTATTTTATAACTTTTGGAACGTTAGGAATTTCTGCATATGGAGTTAGAGAAATTTCTAATTTAAAACTAAAAGATTCACAGGAATTGAAAAAGGGTTTTACAGAATTAATTATATTAACGTTGATTTCTAGTTTAGTATCATTTACAATATTTTTACTAATGATTTATGGATGTCAAGAATTAAGAGTAGAAAAAAAGTTATTTTTAATTTTTTCTCTTCAAGTTATATTTAGTTTTATAACATTGGATTATTTTTTTATAGCAATGGAAAAACATAAGAGAAGAACATATAGAGTTTTAATAATTAAAAGTATTTCTTTAATTTTTTTATTTTTATTTGTTAAGGAATCAAAAGATTATGAAATCTTTGCTCTTACAATAATAGTACCAGAATTATTAGCTAAGTTAATTGATTTATATTCAGTAAGAGATTATTTAGATATTGAACAAAAATTAGATTTAAAAAAGCATATAAAATCAATGATTATAATTTTTATATACTTATTTTCAACAACAGTTTATTTAAATTTAGATACCACAATGTTGGGAATATTGAAAACAAATAAAGAAGTTGGCTACTATTCAGTGGCAATTAAGATGACAAAAATAATAATTCCTTTAATAACTTCATTAGGTTTAGTATTAACACCAGAAATAATAAAAAATATAAATAATAAAGATAATAATGAATTTTTTAAAAGTATAGATAGTTATTTAGATTTTATATTATTTTTTACATTACCAATAATTATAATTTTAGGATTTACTTCAGAGAGATTAATTTTTTTATTTTCTGGAAAAGAGTATATATTAGCAGTAATTCCAATGCAAATAATGCTACCAATAATTTTACTCATAAGTATAAGTGGGTTATGTGCTGCACAAGTTTTAATTCCGTTAGGAAAAGAGAAAAATATATTAAAGATTTCTATTATCGGATTAATAACAAATATAGCCTTAAATATTTTATTTATTCCAAATTATTCAATAGTAGGAGCAGCTGTAGCAACAGTAATATCAGAACTACTAGTTTGTATTTTGAGAATTAGTGGAGTGAAAAAAGAGTTGAAAGAATATAAAATTTTAAAAAAATATAGAATAAATTATATCTATTCATCAGTATTTATATTTATTGTTGGAATATTTTTTAATAAATTTACTTTTAAAGTAAATAATTTTATTCAAATACTTATAGTAGGAAGTAGTCTTATGATTTTATATTTAATATCATTATTGATATTAAAAGACAAATATTTATATAATCTAATAAAAAAAATAGAAAGAAAGTGAATTTTTTATAAAAAATATTAACGTATAGACATTTAATTTTATATATTAAGAATAGACCGGCATTCAAAGTAGTTTTTAGAGAGAGGATGAATTATGAATAGTTTTAATTTACCATTATTTTTGAAAGTTGAAAGAAATTTGGTTGAAAATATTTTTGAAATTATAAAAGAAGAGGGAATAAACTTACAGAAAATTTTACTTATAACGGATAAATTTGTTTATTCTTTTATAGGTAATAAAGTTTTAAAAAGCTTTCAATTGAAAGAAATATCAATAGAATTAGAAATATTAGAAGAGAATTCACTATCTAAATCTTTGGAAATTTCAAAAAAAATTATTGAAAGTGAAATAAGCACAATTTTAGGAATTGGTGGAGGAAAGGTTTTAGATACAGCAAAATATGTAAGTTTTATTTCTAAAACTCCGTATATCGGTGTACCAACTACTTTAGCTAATGATGGGATTGTATCTCCAATAAGTGTATTGTTGATGGAAGATGGGAAAACAAAAAGTTTAGGAGCAAAAGTTCCATCTGGAATAATAATAGATTTGAATATTATTATGGACTCACCAATTGATTTAATTAAAGCAGGAATAGGAGATACATTGTCTAATTATACTGCAATTGAAGATTGGAAATTATCTAAACTAGCAACAGGAGAAAAAATTGATGATTTTTCAATATTATTATCAGAACTTTCATTCAATTCACTTTTTTATTTTAATGATAAAAACTTAAAGAATGAAAGATTTATAAGGCAATTGTGTGAATCGATAGTTTTAAGTGGTCTTGCTATGGAAATAGCAGGGGTAAGTAGACCTTGTAGCGGATCAGAACATCTATTTAGTCATGCAATAGATTTATTTTACCCAGAGAAGAAGAATCTACATGGCTTACAAGTTGCATTAGGGTCAATAGTGAGTGCTTTTTTACAAGGAAAAAATTATAAAAAATTAATTTTATTTTTAAAAGAATTATCAATAAATGTATCCCCTACAAATTTAAATATTTCTTTGAATGAATTTATTTATGCTTGGATAAATGGAAAGAATACAAGAAAAGGAAGATATACTATTTTAGATGAAACTGAAAATTTAGAAAAAAAATTATTAGAAATTTATAATGAAATCGAGGAGGAGTTTAGATAATGAAAGCAGTAATTTTAGCAGCAGGGATAGGAAGTAGACTAAGACCATTAACAGATAATATTCCTAAATGTATGATTGAAGTTAATGGAGTTAAAATAATTGAAAAACAATTAAATAATTTGATAATTGGGGGAATAGAGAAGGAAAATATTTTAGTACTGACAGGTTATTTAAATAAAAAATTAGAAAACTACATAACAGAGAACTATGCTGGAGTAAACATAATCTATAATGAAAAGTACAATCAAACTAACAACATGTATTCGATGTATATGACTAAAGATTTTTTGAAAAATTCGGATTTTCTTTTGATGAATGCGGATGTATTTTATGATGAAAATGTAATCAAGGATTTACTAAAAGATAATAGAAAAAATTTAATTACTTGTGATAATGGTTTCTATTTAGAAGAATCTATGAAAATAAGAAAAGAGAATGATAGGGTAATTGAAATTGCCAAAACTATTTCTGAAAATAATTCATACGGCTCAAGTATAGATGTATATAAAATTTCAAAAGAAGCTGGTAATGAGCTCTTTTATATAATGAAAGATACGATAGAGCTGAAAAAAAACTTGAATGCGTGGACTGAAGTAGCTTTAAATGAATTGTTATCTAAGATTGAATTTAATTCTTTAGATATAGATTATGAATGGGTTGAGATTGATAATTATGAAGACTTAAAATTAGCAGAGGAAAAATTTTTAGGAGAACTAAAATAATGAAAGAATTAATAGAGAAAAAATTATTTTTATTGGATATGGATGGGACTATATATGTTGAAAATAAATTAATACCTGGTGCAAAAGATTTTTTAGATATATTAAAAAAGCAAGGAAAGGATTATGTATTTCTTACGAATAACTCATCTAAAAGTGTAAAAAATTACTTAGAAAAATTACATTCGCTAGATATCTATGCAGATGAAAGCAATATGTTTAGTTCAGGTCAGGCAACTTCATTTTATTTAAAAGAAATGAAGAAAAAAGCAAAGTTATACGTTGTAGGAACAGAATCTTTTAAAAATGATTTAGCTAAAGATGGATTTACTATAGTTGAGAATATTAAACAAGAGATAGATTATTTAGTTGTAGGATTTGATACAGAATTAAATTATGAAAAGCTTGAAAAAGCTTGTGAACTGATAGATCGTAACGTTAATTATATTGCAACAAATCCAGATCTTATTTGTCCAATTAAAGATGGAAGATTTATACCGGATTGTGGAGCGATTTGTAATATGCTTGAAGCAGCTACAAAAAAAACCCCATTTTATATAGGAAAGCCTAGAAAAGAAATGGTCGAAATTGTTTCTAAACTTAAAAACATAGATTTAAAAGATATTGCAGTTATTGGAGATAGACTATATACAGATATAGCTTGTGGAATAAATGCAGGAGTGACATCAGTTTTAGTATTAACTGGTGAGACCAAAAAAGAAGATGTTAAAAATACGGAGTTTGTACCAGATTTTACTTTTGATAGTATAAATGATTTGTATCAGATTATTAAATAGTTAAAAAATTGCATTCATATTATATGCGTAGCTTTCAAGATTTTCCTATTCAAGATAAAAAAGTTATTATCATAATAAAAAATAGAAAGTTTATCTGTGAAAATCGCGAGTGTTCTAAAACAACCTTTTCAGAAAGTTTTAATTGTATTGAGTTTAAATCTAAAAAATCAAAGCGATTAATAAAGTATATCGTAGATTTATCTATGAGGGTGAGCTCTATTGATGCGAGTAATATATTAAGAAAGAATGTTGTCAATGTAGGAAAAAGTACTATATACAACATCTTAAAAAAAAGATAGCTTAGAAATTGATTATTCCAAACTAGCTATTGTATATCTTGATGATTTTGCATTAAAAAAAAGACATATTTATGGAAGTATTTTAATTGATATGGAAACTAGAAAAATAATTGATTTGATTGAGTCTAAAGAATTAGAAGATGTTGCTACTTGGTTAAGAAAATTTAAAATTTGTTAATAGAGACGGAAGCTATACCTATGCTAAAGCAATACAAATAAGTGATTATTTTCATTTACTTAAAAATTTATGTGACTATTTAAAGGAACATTTAGTTAGAAAACTTCCAAGAATAATTGAAATAGAAGGCTTTTTTTACAATGGTAAAATAACTGTTGATAAATCGATAATAAAGTCTAAAGATAAATATAAAAGTGAATGGAAGTTATCTCAACTTGTTAAAAAAATGTATGAAGATGGAAATAGCTATAAAGCTATTGAAAAAATATTTAATCTCCAGTACAGAACAATTAAAAAGTATTTAACAGTTTCAAAGGAAGAACTAGAAAATAGAAAAAGTAAAATTAGCTCAGAAGAAAGAGTTAAAAGAAAGCAAAATTTAATAAATAAAGTTCGAGAACTCTATGAAAAAGGAATGTCAAAGAGAGCTATTGCAAATGAGTGTAACATAGTTTTTAAAACAGTAAACTCATATTTAGATGAAAATATGTCCCCTAAAACAAAAGTTTCAAGAACAAAAAATAAAAATTTTTTTAAATTTAAATTTGATATTATCAATCTTTTAAATAAAAAGCTTAAAAAACAAGAGATTTATAAAATTTTAAGAGAAGAAAAAGGATATAAATATGCTTTAAGAACTTTTTATTATCATGTCTCAATAATAATTAAGGAAAGTAAGAATGATTCAAATATAGACTCTGAAGGTTCTACAATAAAAATAAAACTTAATAAAGTAATTAGCTTATTATATAAATCTATCGATAAAATAAGCGATTTTTCAATGGAGTTATATAACAGCATTATTCAAAAATATCCATTAGTTAATAAAATACTAGAAATAAATAATGAGTTTAAAAAATTAGTCCAAAATAAAGATTTAAATAAGTTTCATTTTTGGCTAAAAAATGCTGCTGAATTGAATATAAGAGAACTAAATAGTTTTATTGGTGGTATAAAAAGAGACAAAGAAGCTGTATACAATGCTATTACTTATAGGTTTACAAACGCTTTAGCTGAGGGGAGTGTAAATAAATTAAAGACATTAAAAAGAACAATGTATGGTAAGGCATCTTTTGAAACTTTAAGAAGGAAGTTGCTATGGTATGAAAAAAACAAATAGGTTCTGACCAACTAATCTTGGAAAGAACCAGAATCTATTTGCAATACACAACGTAATATTGAAACAAGTGAAGATCTAAAAGAGTATTTAAAAAGCATAAAACTATAAGGAAGCGAGATATCAAAGGAATAATATTAGCAGGTGGTTCTGGAACAAGATTATATCCTGTGACTAAAGCAATAAGTAAACAGGTAATACCAATCTATGATAAACCTATGATATATTATCCTCTTTCTATTCTTATGCTTACTGGAATAAGAGAAATACTAATAATTTCTACAGTTAGAGATGTTTTAGTATTTCAGGAGCTACTGGGAAATGGAAATGAATTAGGTTTATCCATTAGTTATGAAGTCCAGGAATCACCAAAAGGGTTAGCTGAAGCTTTTATAATAGGTGAAGAGTTTATAGGTAATGATTCTGTAGCACTAATTTTAGGAGATAATCTTTTTTATGGTCATGGATTTACAGGGATGTTAGAAAAAGCTGTAAATAATAAATTAGGAGCTACAATTTTTGGTTACTATGTGAAAAATCCAAAAGATTTTGGAGTAGTAGAATTTG
>JBOGAY010000067.1:0-5554 GCA_051655925.1 Sarcina sp.
AATTATCAGAAGAGAAACTTTATAGAGGACTTGTATTCTCAAATCTTATAACAATTCACCAAAAAGCAGGAATAGGTAGACTTTCAGCTTTCTGTGGTTCAGTTGTTGGAGGATGTGCAGTAGGAGCAGCTATAACATATCTTGAAGGTGGAACACTAGAACAAATTGATAAAACAATAGTTAATACACTTGCTAACATTTCAGGAATAGTATGTGATGGAGCGAAGCCTTCATGTGGTTCAAAAATAGCAACATGCATTGATGCAGGAATGATGGCTCATTATATAGCAAAAGAGGACAAGGCATATAATTATAATACAGGAATTATCAAAGCTGATATAGAAGAAACTATTTCAGCTATTGGAAGACTTGGAAAGTATGGAATGCAAGGAACAGACAAGGAAATCTTAGAAATAATGATAGAAGATTAATCATAATATAAAAAGCACACGCAAATGCGTGTGCTTTTGTTTTGATTATGTGATAATTTTTAGAGCTTGATAAAAAAGATACTAAAATAATTATTCTAGTATCTCTAAAACTTCGATTGTATAGTTATCACCAGGGGCAACAACCTCTACTGTATCACCAACAGTTTTTCCAATCAAAGCTTTTCCAAGGTCTGATTCTATACTTATCATCATATTTTCAGGATCTAAATCCATTGTAGTAACAAGAGTTATAATCTCTTCATCACCATCTTCAACAAATTTAACTCTTGCTTTGCTATTTATAGTAAGTGTAGATTTATCAAGGTCCGCCTCATCTATAACAGTAGCAGTTGAAATCATAGTCATAAGATATTGGATTCTATTATCATTTTCTCTATAATTTGCACAAGCTTCTTTGTATTCAGCATTCTCAGATCTATCACCATGTGCTGCTGCAACAAGTTTTTCTTTAGCTATTTCTGCTCTTTTAACAGTTAATCTATAATCTAATTCATCTTGAAGTTTTTTCATATTTTCAGTTGTTAAGACATTATTCATTAAAAATTACCTCCGTATCATATATCAGATTACATTATACAATATTTATATGGTGTTTTGTATATGAATTAAGTAATTACTTTGGAATTCCAGTTGTAGTGGGATTAGAAGGATTTCTACTCCAACCAATCCAGCCATCGCTATAAAGAGAAATATTGTCATACCCAAATATAAAAGCATAAAAATAAATCTCAGAAGCTCTCCAGCCACTACCACACATAAAAGTAAGCTCGTTGGAAAGATTTATATTTTGAGATAACCAAAGATTTTCAATCTCTTTTTTACATTTCATGGTATTATCAGGATTTCTATAATACTCAAGACTATGTGAGCCTGCAAGTCCAGCGTAACCATATATAGAACCTGGTATCCTAGCTTTTTTTTCATAATAACTGTATCCAGAAATTTTTCCAATATGTTCAAGCCAAGTTCTATTATCTAAAAGTGTAAATGTCTTTTGTTTCAGTTTATTTTTTAATTGTTTTGTTGTAGTGATGACTTTATCATTAAAATTAAGAGAATAATTACTAGAGGTATTTGAAATTATAAAGTTGCTTTTAGTTTCAAATTCATAGCCAATAGACTCAAGACTTTCAAGACCACCATCTAATACACACACATTATTTATTCCCATGTACATTAAAGTAGTAGCAACTCTGTAGGAAGCCATTTGATTCCAAGCGGATATTAGAATTTTATCATTACTATGTAAATCATAGTTTTGTCCAAAAAGAGATAAAGTTTCTTTAGAAGCTAGCTCCCAGAGGGGTGGTGGTTCAATTTCATTAGTATTTATATATATACTACCTAATATATGTCCCTTTTTAGAAGTTTCTTTTTCTTCACCAAAACCTACATGGAAAATTTTGAATTCATCATTTAAATTTGAAGAATTTTTGATATATCTAGCAGGAATTAAATTTTTATAATTAGGATAGTTAATTATAAATTTTTTATTGAAATTATCCAAAGTTTTCATATCTAATATATAGATTTTTTGAAAGTTATTTTTTTGAAAAAATGAAACTATTTCATTTAAATCTTCTTTATTAGCAAAACATAGAACTATATTTGTATCAAAATTTACATTTTTTTCTTTGATGAGTGTTTTTAGTAGATTTTTATTAAAAAGCCATTTATAATAAAAGTTTGTTGAATTTTTTATATGACCAGATAAATTTTCATTATATAATTGCCAACCGTTATAAGATTCACTAGGACGTATGTCTAAAAAAAACCAATTATTATCATCGATAATATTAGTAAGATTTTTTTTATCTAGAGTTAATAAATTTTTCAATTTTTTTTACCGCCTTATCATTAGTTTAATTTAAAAGGTTAAGAGAGTTTAATTTGTATATAAATTAGTATACAACTTTTTATATAAATTGAAAAAACAATTGTAGATAAATAAATTAAATTTGTTTTAACTTAGGAGGAAGAATTTAATGAACAAAAGAAATAATTTTAGTGTAGCTTTTATAGGTAATACCACTGGTTTAATATCAGGTGTAACATGGGCTATAAATACAGTATTAATAGGAGTTTCACTTACACTTAATCCACTTGGAGCACCTTATATGGCTTTTTTTGCACCATTTTTAAGTAACTTTTTGAATGATATATTTGTATTTATTTGGACTACTACAACATTTATTTTAAGAGGAAAAGCAAAAGAGATTATACCAAGTTTTTGTAGTAGAAATGGAGTAATACTTGCAATTGCAGGAGTTCTTGGAGGACCTTTGGGAATGCTATTCTATATTTTAGGGGTTAAATATTCAGGTGCAGCATATGCATCTATAATATCATCAACATATCCAGTACTTGGAGCATTAGTAGCTAGATTATTTATGAAGGAAAAATTACCTTTAAAAACATATTTAGGATTAATATTAATAATTTTTGCTGTGATTTATATAGGATACAAACCTGGAAGTCTTGCAATAAATAGACCAGAAATGTCACTTGGACTTTTATTCTCATTTTTATCAGCTCTTGGATGGGGAATTCAAGGAGTATTTTTATCTTGGGGAATGAAAAAAGAAACTATTTCACAACATATGGCACTTATAATTACAGTATTTTCAGCATTAGCTGTTGATTTAGTAATTTTGCTTCCTATAATAGGTGCAGTTAAGTATATTATACCAACAATTTTTTCACCAACAGGTGCAGTTGCATTTATAGCTGCGTCAATAGGAGCATTTTCAACATGGATTTATTATGTATCAGTTCATAAAATAGGGCCATCAAGAGCAATGGGACTTAATATAACATATGGATTATGGGCTGTTGTAATTGGAGTGTTATTCATGCATCATCAATTTAGTTTAACACTTCTTATGGCATCAGTAATAATTATTATAGGTGTTGTATTAGGTAGTGCAACAAAAAAAGAAATAGAACAATAAATTTGATTCTAGAAGAGAAATCTTCTAGAATTTTTTATATTTTAGTTCGTTAATGAGGATACTAAATTCAAATAGTAAAATGAAAGGATTTAGATAAATATGAAAAAAGCAGTTATTGTAGGTGCAGGCATTGGTGGACTTTGTACTGCTATAAGATTACTTAATAAAGGTTTTAAAGTTACTATTATAGAAAAAGAAAGTAGCATAGGTGGGAGAGCTGGTGTTAGAAAAGTAGGAAATTATAAATTTGACTTATCTGCATCAGTTTTAATGACCAAGGAAAGTTATTTAGACATATTTAAAGAATGTAAAAAAAATTATAAAGATTATATAGAAATTATAGATTTAGATCATACATATAGAGTTAGTTATAGTGATGGTAGTATGTATGACTTTTATTCTGATATAGAAAAAATGAATGAAACTTTAGAAAAAATGAGTAGTGGATTATCATATCAGTATAATAAATTTGTAGAAGAAAGTTTCAATAAATACTTATTAGCAAAAAAATATTTTTTAGATAAACCAATGCTTAGTATTTTTGAATTTTTAAGTTTTAAATCAATTGCAAAGTTTTTTGATATAAAACCAGTTGAGAGAAGTGATAAGTTTATAAAAGAAAGAATAAGTTATGAAAAACTTAGAGAATATTTAATTTTTAAAACAATGTATATAGGAACAAACCCGTATGAGTCTTCTAATATATATACACTTATTCCAGCTATAACACAAAAAGAAGGACTTTTTTATATTAAAGGGGGTGTGTATTCTTATATACTAGCTTTAGAAAAGTTAGTTAATGAACTTGGGGGAGATATAATTTTAAATAGGAAAATTGATAAAGTTGTAATAGAAAAGAAAAAAGTGGTAGGAGTATGCTCAAAAGGAGAATTTAAAGAAGCTGATTTAGTTATTTGTAATTCAGATTATTCTTACTGTCTTGAGGAATTATTTGATAGGGAGTTAAACGAGATAAAATATAAAAAAACAAATTTAAAAAGTAAAGAATACTCTTGTTCTGTATTTATTATATATTTAGGCTTAAATAAAAAATTTGAAGAGTTAAAACTTCATAATATATATTTAAGTGAGGACTTTAGAGCTAGTATAGAGGGGGCATTTAAAGGATATATAGCAAAAGAACTAAGTTTATATATGTACTATCCAAGTGCGGTAGATGAAAGTTTTAATGAAGAGGGAAAAAGTTCTTTGAATATTATGCTTAGAGTACCAAATTTAAGTTTTGATAATATAGAGTGGAGTAAAGAAAGTATAAAAAAAGTAAGAGACTCTATAATAAAAACTATAAAAACAAAGATAAAAGGTCTTGAAGATATAGAAAAATACATAGAAGTGGAAGAGTATTTTTTACCAAGGGATTTTGAAAAAAATTTTAATTGTTATTATGGAAATGCTTTTGGATTAAGTCATAAACTCACTCAAACTAATTACTTGAGAGGTCATATGAAATCAAAGAGTATAAAAGGGTTATACTTTATAGGTTCTTCTACACACCCCGGGAATGGACTTTCAGTTATTTTAGATGGAACAAAAGTTTTAGAAAATATTATATTGAAAAGTTTCAAATTTTAAAGATTTATAGTAGAATATTTTTGTAAACACTAAAGATGAAATGGGGCAGAGATATGGACATAAATGAATTAGGAAAAAAATTAAAAGAAATAACTGATGAATATTTAAGAAAGAGCACAAGTGCAGGATATGATGAAAAAGCTTTATTGAATATTGATAAAAAAAGAGATGAGTTAATACTTAGAATTTCTAATAGAGCGTACAATGAAGGAAAGGTTCTCAATTTACAAGGAATATCTAATGGAAGCATTAGATTTAATAATGATGATAGTAAGAATGTTATGTATTTAAAAGAAAGTGTTATAACTTTTATTGATAAGTCTATTCTTGAATTAAGCAAGATTAAAGTTGAAATAGATAAGGTTGTGAAAAAGCAAATTGAAAGCTTACCTGATAATTATTTTGAAGAAAGCTATGACGAACTATTTGAAGAAAATTATAGTAGTTTAAGAAAAAAGTTTGGAGAAAAAATAAATTCAAGATACTTTTTTAAAGTAAAGGAAATTTTAAGTGTTTTTAGTTTAGACCCGGAATTATATTTATCATATAAGTATGAGC
>JBOGAY010000068.1:0-3598 GCA_051655925.1 Sarcina sp.
AGCGAAGAATCATAAATTTATAATTGAAGTTTTTTCGCAGCTAATTAAAGAAGATAAAAACTATAGATTATTTTTATGTGGAGATGGTCATTTAAAAGCTGAAATGGAACAGAAAGTAAAAGAGTTAAATATAGAAAGCTATGTTTACTTTTTAGGAGTAAGGGAAGATATAAACAGAATTCTTTTAGGAACAGATATATTCTTTATGCCATCTATTTTAGAAGGGCTTCCAGTGACTTTAGTTGAAGCTCAAGCAGCAGGGTGTAAATGTTTGATATCAGAGAATATTCCGAGAGAGGTAGATATGGGAAATAGCTTAATATATGTAGAAAGTTTAGATGGAAAAATACAAAAATGGACAGGTGTTTTGAAAAATATAGCAGTAGATAAAATTTCTTTTGAAAAGAGAAAAGAAGCAATTATAAGCAAAGGATATGATCTAGATAATAATATAAAAGTTTTAATGAAAATATACAGTAAGGATGAGTGAGATGAATATAACATTATTTACAAATACATTTGATTTTGGAGGAGCATCTCAATACTTTTATAGAATAAATAAAGCTTTTAATGAAGAGAAAATTAAATCAGAGTTTATTTATTTTAAAAATGAGAGAGTGAAAGAGGAAAAAAGTTTTTTAGAAGAAAGTTTCTTTAAAAGGGTTAAATATCTTGCAAAAAAATTAGAAGATAATAATTCTGATATATTAATTACTAATTATGGATTTGAAACTTTATTAGCTAAACTAGCATCAGTTTTTGTTAAAAAGAAAGTAAAAGTAATTTCCATTGTTCATATAAGATCAATTATGTGGGTTCCAGATTATAAAAATAAGATGAAGAAATATATTTTTAAAAGTTTATTGAAGTTATCATTTAGATTATGTGATAAATGTATTGCTGTTTCAGAAGGGTTAAGAAATGAAATTATTGAAGAGGGGTGGATTAATCCTAAAAAAATTATAACAATTTATAATCCTATTATAGAAAATGATTTTAAATTTACAACTAAAGAATTAAAAGAAAAAGAAAGTATAGACTTAGCAATTGTTGGTTGGATTTGGGATATAAAAAATCAAATAGAAGCAATAGAAGCTTTAAATAACCTTAATGACAATAAATATAAACTACACATAATTGGTGGTATAAAAGATAAAAGGTATAAAGAAAAAATAGATGAAAAAATAAAAGAATACAAATTAGAAGATCAAGTTATCTTTGAAGGCGTAAAAAATAATATTTTTGAAGAATTAAAAAATATAGATATTTTATTATTAAGTAGTAAAACAGAAGCATTACCAACGGTTATTATAGAAGCTATGGCAACAGGGACACCAGTTATTGCAAGGAATTGTAAATTTGGTCCAAAAGAGATATTAAAAGACGATTCAGGATTTGTTTATGATACTTTAGAAGAGCTGGTTAAGTATATTGAAGTAGTGGGTGATGACAGTAAAGTTTATAAAGAAAAGTCTATTAAAGGTGTTAATAGAGCTAAAATATTTAAGTATAACAAAAGCGTATGTGAGTATAATAAACAATTAATGTAGGGAATAGAAGGAGAAAATAATGAAAAAGAAAGTTTTATTTGTTCTTGAAGCATTTGATAAAGGGGGAATAGAGAAGGTTACATTAGATATTATAAATAATTTAGATAAAGATAAATATGATATAACTGTCAAAGTTATTTGGTTTGGAGGACATTGCCAATCATTAGTTAAAGAACATATAAAAGTAGAGCCTTTTTTCAAAAAATATATAAAAGGAATAATGAGATTTTTCATATATGCACCTAAAGAAATAGTTTATAAAACTTATATAAAAGAAAAATATGATGTGGAAATTGCAGCAGGAGATGGAATTCCATCAAGAATAGTAGCGGGTTCGGCTAATAAGAATTCGAAAAAAATTTCATGGATTCATATGGATGTACAAGAGCGAGGATCAAAGCTAAAAGAGTTTAATGATATAAAAAAAGCCAGAAAAATATACAGTTCCTTTGATGATATAATTTGTGTTTCAAAATCTTGTAAGAAGAGTTTTGAAGAAAAATTTGGACTTAATAATTTAAAAGTTGTATATAATCCTATAAATAATGTAGAGATAAAGAGGTTAGCGAATGAAGAATTAGATTATTTACAAATAATACCAAAAGACATAATGAATTTTATAGCTGTTGGAAGAATTGAGGAACAAAAGGGTTTTGATAAATTAGTAAGAGTTCATAAGCGATTGATAGAAGAAAATTTAATGCACAGAATTATATTATTAGGAGATGGAAGTAAGAAAGTAGAGATTGAAGATTTTATTAAAAAAAATAAGTTGGAAAATACATTTAAAATACTAGGATTTAGAAGTAATCCATATAAATATATAAAAAATGCAGATATATTTATTTTATCTTCAAGAGATGAAGCATATCCAACTGTTTTAATAGAATCAGTAATCATTGGAACACCCATAATAGCAACTAATTGTTGTGGTGTTGAAGAGATTTTAGAAGAGGGAAGCTTAGGTATGATAATAGGGCATAAAAAAAATGAAATTTATGAAGGCATGAAATCTTTAATAGTTCAAAAAGAACAATACTATGAGTATCAAAAAAAGATAAAGCTAGGTTCAGAGAAATTTAACTTCAAAAAGGATTTAGAATTATTTGAAAAAGTATTTTTAGATATTTAAAAGTTGAACAAAATTTAGTTAAATGTACTTGCGGCAAAATAGTTTAATGATAGGGAGAGCTAGTTATGAAAGAATCTGAAATTTTAATTACAAGTATAGTTCCAGTATATAATGCTGAGAGATATTTGGAGGAATGTTTAAATTCAATAGTTAATCAAACAATTGAAGCTCATGAAATTATCCTTATAAATGATGGTTCAACAGATAGAAGTTTATCTATACTAAGAAGCTATGAAGATAAGCATGAAAATATAAAAGTTATAGATAAAAAAAATGAAGGTGTAGCAAAAGCTAGAAATATAGGGAGAGAACAAGCTAAAGGTAAGTATATAAGTTTTATAGATAGTGATGATGTTATTGATAAACATATGTATGAAGTAATGGTTAACTTAGCGGAAGAAAAGGAAGCAGATGTAATTGAATGTAATTACGAACGTTTCAATAGAACTTTAAATAAAAATGAAGAAATAAAAGAAGTAGTTTCACGAGAAATACTTGATAGTGAAATATTAAAAAAATTTTTAGAGTTAGAAATTGATGGATATGTATGGAATAAAATATATAGAAGAGCAATGTTAAATCGATATAAAATCAATTTTGATGAAATAAAATGCTTTGAAGATATGATGTTTAATTTAAGGGTACTTATAGATTCAAAAAAATATATACATATTACTAATAAATATTATAAATATAGGTATAATGATGAATCTTTAACAGCAAATATGAATGAAAATAAAATTAAGTTATATTCTATTGAAATGAATAAATGGTGCAATTTTTTTGAAAATAAAAATATAAGAGGAAAAGAAAAAGATAGTTTTATATTAAATAATTTTATTAATTTAAATATATGGAGCAATGTAATTAGAACTAAAAAAAATAGAAGGATATTGAAAGAGTATTTAAAGCAATG
>JBOGAY010000069.1:0-20054 GCA_051655925.1 Sarcina sp.
AAAAATGATAGTTGAATATATAGGAAGTGAAGAGGTTAGAGTAAATATTGATATAGATGGAAATAAAATATATCAAACTAATAGCGACTTTATTTTGAAAATTGATAACTATCAAAAGGAAAATAGAGATATAAGAAGATGTTACTATGTTTTAAATACAAAGCAGTATAAAAATATAGTATTTTGGTATGGAAAAAGAATATTAGACTTAGATGAAAGAATAAAACATATAATTGCATTTTCTAGAGCGATTGAATCTTTAGAAATGTCTTGGAAAAAAGATGATGAAAAGATGAAATTTATAAAAGAACAAAAAGAAGTTTATGAAAGATTACTAAATGATATTAAAGCTGATATTGAAGAAGGCTTTAAACATGGTGGGCTTATATATAATGGTGAAGATAAAAAGATTGAATATAATGATTCAGTAGTGAGTTTGTTTAAAGAATTGATTAATATATTTTAAAGATTAAGAAGAGAAGACTGTTGTGTAAATGCAATGGTCTTTTTGCTATGCCAATATAAGTTTAAAGCAATTTGATAGATAGTGACGGAGTGGATATGGTCATCAAATCCAGTATTAATATGGGATACTAGCAAGTCTTTATCAGGACCTAATGGTGAGAACTGGAAAGGGAATAGAAATCTAAGTTATGGATTACCAATAGATAGCAATGGATATGTATGGAATACATCATATGGTCAGGGTCAAATAAGAAAATATTCTCAAGATGGAAAACTACTAGGTGAGGCAGTTACAGAAAAAGATAAAACATCTTTAATAACTTATACTTACGATAAGGTAGGAAATAGATTAACAAAGGTTGAAGGTGGCAAGACTACATTAAAATGAAACTCAACTCCTTGCAGTTGTTGAGTAAGTTTAACTAGCCAAATTGAAATTTGGAGTTTCACTTATGATGCAAATAATAGACTAGTATCAGAAGATGGAATATAATGGATTTGGGAAATTCGACTCCTTGCAGTCGCTGAGTGCTCCATAGGAGTAACTTCCAGTACCCAAATTAAAATTTGGACTGTCAGTTAAGTTTGACTGACCATATAAAATTAAAGATCCCCGGGGATTGCATGTTAGATTAAAAGATATTGATACTGATAAAGAGCTTATCGATGTTATGGAGATACGCTTTATAGAAATATAAAGAATAGAAAGAGGCGTATCAAATTAATGATACGCCTCTTAAATTTAAGATATTAAAATGCCCAGTTACCATTTTCAAATATTTGAAGAGTTTCTCCATTTTGAAGTGTTGCAACTATTGATAAATCTTCTGTACCAAGCATGAAGTCAACGTGAGTTAATGAGTCATTAGCTCCTTCTTTAAGAAGTTCTTCAGTTGTCATGTTTTCACCATTTTCGATACATACTGAGTAAGCTCTTCCAACAGCGAAGTGACATGATGCATTTTCATCATATAATGTGTTAAAGAATATTACACCTGAGTTTGATATTGGTGAGTCGAAGGGAACAAGAGCAACTTCTCCAAGTCTTTTAGCTCCTTCATCAGTATCTAAAAGATGTTTAAGAGTGTCATATCCTTTTTCAGCTGTAAAGTCTACAACTACACCATCTTTGAATGTTAATGAGAAGTTATCTATTAAGTTTCCACCATAGTTAAGAGGTTTTGAACTACAAACTACACCATTAACTCCATCAAGTTTTGGAAGTGTAAATACTTCTTCAGTTGGCATATTAGCTATGAAATCTACACCATCTTTGTTCTTTTCAGCTCCACCAAGCCATAAGTGCTTTTCTGGAAGTTCAAGAACTATATCTGTTCCTATACTGTTAGTATAGTGAAGTGATTTTATTCTCTTTGAGTTTAAGAAGTCCATTTTTGCTTTTAAGTTATTTTTATGCTCTACCCAAGCAGCAACAGGATTTTCTTTATCAACTCTAACAATTTTAAAGATTTGATCCCATAGTTTATCAACTGCTTCTTCTTCACTTACAGTAGGGAAGACTTTTGTAGCCCATCCAACTGTTGGGATTGAAACTATTGACCATGAGTTTACGTTTGACATAAGTCTTTCACTAAATTCTCTTGAAGCTATGCTTGAAGCTTTTCTAAATGTAGAAATTTTCTTAGGGTCAACTTCTTTTAAAAGTTCAGGATCTGAAGCTGAAATACTAAGGAAAGCAGCGCCTTTTTTAGCATAGCTAAGACTTGAATCTACAACCCACTCAGGTACTTCTTCGAATACTTCTAGAGGTGCATAGTCAAATTTAAGCTTGCCAGTTTTTTCATCACTCCAATGAACGACTACTTCTCTAGCTCCTACTTTATAAGCCTCTTCAACAACTTTTCTTGTGAAATCAGCGCATTCGATTGGAGATTTTACAACAAGAGTTTGATCTTTTTGTATGTTAACTCCAATTTGAACAGCTAGTTTCGCATATTTTTCTAATAATAAGTCTAAATTTTTTATCATGCGATACACACCTTTCTTAAATTTTATTTAATTTTATTATAATAAAATTAAAAGATAATAACAAATCTAATCATAAATTACTAGTGAAAATTTGTTTTTAAACTGCCCATATTTTTATTTAAATAATAAATACTTTTAATTCCATCATAATACATGTCACCAAAATCAGAAGTACAGCCAAAATCAATTAAATAAAAATTACCGTCTATAACTCCCCAAGAGCGAGAGGCAAATATATCTTCTGTGTAAAGATGAAAATTATTAATAAGTTGTTTTAACTCTTCAACAACATTTTCTTCAGGTCTAAAATCACAAGGATTTACAAATTCATGCTTTCCAATGATTTTATTATAAGGAGTAGCATTAGCCATGATTATAATTCGGTCATTTGAGTAATAAATAGGACAGAGATATTTTTTTAGATGAGAAGGACAGTTTCCATAAATATATCTTTCTACAAAGTTTTGATGATAGCCATCATCATTTTTAGCAACTTTTATAACATATTTATCATCAAGTAAAAAAACTTTTCTAGCTATACCTTCACCTAAGAATTTATAATGTTTTTTAAATTTTTTTAAAGGGAAATTATTAAGTTTATTTATGAAATCTAAGTTTAATTCCATTTTTTTCTCCACGTAAAATGTTATACTTTAAAATATGATATATAAGGAAGTTGTGAACCTTTAGATGGTAGATAATAATCAAATTTACGTTTATAATATAATTATTGTAAAAATAGATTAACAAAAAACATTTTATGAAGTAATTTACAAAGGCTAAAGAGGGTGGATTAAATTTGAAAAAATTATTAGATAGTTTTCTAGAAAAAAATATAGAAGCAGTTAAAAAGGGGAAGGTAGCAACTTATATACCAGAACTTGCAAAGGCTGATATTAATGATTTAGGAATATGCGTAGTTACATTAAAAGGTGAAGTTTATAAATCAGGACTTGCAGATAAGAAATTTACAATACAGAGTATTTCAAAAGTTATGTCACTTATGTTAGCTATTTTAGATAATGGAAAGGATAATGTATTTGAAAGAGTTGGAGTTGAGCCAACGGGTGATAGTTTTAATAGTATAGTAAATCTTGAGATTAAAAATAAGGACAAGCCTTATAATCCTATGGTGAACTCAGGTGCTATAGTTACAACATCACTTATAGAAGGAAAGACAAAAGAAGAAAAGTTTGAAAGACTTTTAGAGTTTACTAAGAAAGTAACGGGTAATGAAAATATAACTGTTAATGAGGCAGTTTACAAATCAGAGTGTGAAACAGGCGATAGAAATAGAGCTCTTGGATACTTTTTAAAAAATAGTGGATTTTTAAGAGGTGATGTTGAAGATACACTTGATATTTATTTTAGACAGTGTTCAATAGAAGTTACAACTGAAGATTTAGCAAAGTTTGGAGCAATGCTTGCTAATGATGGTGTACTTCCTTGGAGTGATGAAAGAGTTATATCACGAGAGGTATGTAGAATTATAAAAACAATCATGGTCACATGTGGTATGTATGATGATTCAGGAAAGTTTGCAGTACATATAGGAATACCAGCTAAAAGTGGAGTTGGTGGAGGAATTATGGCATCTGTACCAAGAAGAATGGGAATTGGTGTTTATGGACCTGCACTTGATGAAAAAGGAAATAGTATTGGTGGTAAAAATATTTTAAGAGATCTTTCAGAGGAAATGGATTTAAGTATTTTTTAATTAAGCTAATAAGAGTACATAAATGTGGGAATAATAAATAGTTGAACTGAACGAAAATTATGGAGGATATTATGGAAAGATTACTTATATTAGATGGTAATAGTTTGCTTAATAGAGCATTCTATGCAATACCATTGTTGAATAATAAAAATGGAGTACATACTAATGCGGTATATGGATTTACTAATATGCTATTTAAGATGAAAAATGATATAGCACCAGACCACATAGTTTGTACATTTGATAGAAAAGCTCCTACTTTTAGACATCTTGAATACGGAGATTACAAAGCAGGAAGAAAGAAAATGCCAGATGAATTACGTGAGCAATTTCCTATTGTTAAAGAAGTTCTAGAGATGTTATCTGTAACTAGATATGAAATGGATGGATTTGAAGCTGATGACCTTATAGGAAGTCTTGCAAAGTATGCAGAAGGTCAAGGTATGGAAGTTTTTATAATGACAGGAGACAAAGATGCATTGCAACTTGCAACTGATAATACAAATGTTTGTATTACTAAAAAAGGTGTAAGTGAAATAGATTGCTTTGATAGAGCTAGAATGATAGAAGAATTTGGAGTTACTCCAACGCAATTTATAGATGTAAAAGGACTTATGGGAGATAAATCAGATAACATCCCCGGGGTTCCAGGAGTTGGAGAAAAAACTGCTTATAAACTTATTCAAGAATATGGATCAGTAGAAAATGTTCTTATGAATATAGAAAACATAAGTGGTAAAAAAATAAAAGAAAATCTAACAGAATATAGTGAACAAGCAATCTTTTCAAAAAAACTTGCAACAATAAATGTTGATGTACCAATAGAATTTGATTTAGATGAAATTCGTTCAACTGAAAAATATGATGTAGAAAATTTAAAAAAGCTTTTTACAAAGCTTGAAATTAAAATATCAGATGCTAATATAGCTAAGTTTGCAGGTGTTAGTGAAGATGAGTTAAAACAAGAAGAGTTTAAGGCAGATATTATAGAAGTATCAGATGCAAATGCTCTTAAAAACATGATAAAAGAACTTAATAGTGAAATATTTATTAAGTTTACATCTAAAAATGAAGAATTATATTCTACAATTGAATTTGAAAAAATATTTATAAATAGTAATGATAAATATTATGTTCTTATAATGGATAGTCTTTTATCAAATAGTCTACTTGTAAATGAAGATTCAAAAGTACTTATAAAAGAACTATTTGAAAATGAAAGTATTAAAAAGAATATATATAATGCTAAAGTTGCTATGAGAATTTTATCAAGATACAATATAGAACTTAAAGGACTTGAGTTTGATATAGAACTTGCTGCTTATCTTTTAGATTCATCAAAGGGAAAATATCCACTAATGGACCTTATAGAGGTACATCTTGAAGAATACCCAAATTATGAAGAATCTGATAAAGATGTAGTAGAAACTGCATATTTAGAAAAACTTACAACAAAGCTTAAAGAGAAGATAAAAGAAGATGATATGGAAGAATTATTATATGATATAGAACTTCCACTTACAAGAGTTTTAGCTTCGATGGAAGAGATAGGTTTTACTGTTGATAAAAATATGTTAGATGAGCTTTCAGTTAAGTTTAGAGGTGAGCTTGATTCAACACAAAAAGAAATTTATGAATTAGCACAAGAAGAGTTTAATATAAATTCTCCAAAGCAACTTGGTAAAATTTTATTTGAGAAATTAGATTTACCTGTTGTGAAAAAGACTAAAACAGGATATTCAACAAATGCTGAAGTTTTAGAAAAGTTAAGTGATAAGCATCCGATAATAGATAAGGTTGTATATTATAGACAACTTGCTAAGATTTATTCAACATATGTTGAGGGGCTAAAGGCTGTTATAGATGAAGATGGGGCAATTCATTCAAACTTTAACCAAACTATAACAACTACAGGAAGACTTTCATCAACAGAGCCTAACCTTCAAAATATACCTGTAAAATATGAAATGGGTAGAGAGATAAGAAAAGTATTTATAGCTAGAGGGGAAGATCAATGCATACTTTCAGCCGACTACTCACAGGTTGAACTTAGAATTCTTGCTCATATATCTAAGGATGCTAATATGATAGATGCATTTAAACATCATTCAGACATTCATACAAAGACTGCTTCAGAGGTATTTAATGTGCCTGTAGAAGAAGTTACAAAAATAATGAGAGGTAGAGCAAAAGCTGTTAACTTCGGTATTGTTTATGGAATGAGTGATTTTAGTCTTGCGAAAGATCTTGGAATTATGAGAAATGAAGCAAAGGAATACATGGATATTTACTTTGATAGATATCCTAATATAAAGGTGTTCATAGAGAATGTTATAAATGAAGCTAAAAATGAAGGGTATGTAAAAACTATTTATAATAGAAGAAGATTTATACCTGAAATAGCTGCTTCAAATAAAATGGTGAAAGCGCTTGGTGAAAGACTTGCAATGAATGCTCCTATACAGGGAACAGCAGCAGATATAATTAAACTTGCTATGGTTAATGTATGGAATAAAATAGAAGAAAAAGGCTTAAAGAGTAAGCTTATATTACAAGTACATGATGAACTTATATTGAATGTTTATAATGATGAGCTTGAGGAAGTTAAGGCGCTTATAAAAGAAGAAATGGAGAATGTTGTTAATATTTCAGTACCACTTGATATAGATATGAATATAGGAAAGACATGGTATGAAGCAAAATAGAAAGGGTGAGAAAAAGTGATAAAAATAGGTCTTACTGGAGGAATATGTTCAGGTAAGAGCACTATATCATTAATGCTAAAAAATGCAGGTTTTAAAGTT
The DNA here is from genome assembly GCA_051655925.1 of Sarcina sp. Taxonomy (GTDB): domain Bacteria; phylum Bacillota; class Clostridia; order Clostridiales; family Clostridiaceae; genus Sarcina. Next base: position 6,976 of record JBOGAY010000069.1, read on the forward strand.
ATAGATGCAGATGTTATTGCTAGAGAGGTTTTAGAGAAAAATCCAAATCTCTTGACTGAAATAAGATTTACTTTCGGAGAAAATTTCTTTGATTGGAGAGGAACTTTTAGAAGAAGAGAATTTGGAAATCATATATTTAGATTTCCAAAAGAAAGAGTTAAGTATGAGGCACTTATTATGCCTTATATTAAAGAGGCTATAAATGCTGAATTTGAAACTCATAAAAAAAATAAAGAAAAGTTGGTTATTTTAGATGGAGCAACTCTTATAGAGAATGGCTATAATGATGAGCTTGATATGATGATTTTAGTGTTTGTTAAGCAATCAATTCAAATTCAAAGAATTAAAGAACGAGACAAACTTACACAAAATGAGGCTGTGAATAGAATAAATTCACAGTGGAGTATGGAAAAGAAAAAAGAGTTTGCAAATCTTATTATTGATAATAATGAGAATCTTATTAAGACTAAAGAACAAATTGATGATTTAGTTGAATTTTTAAAATTATATAAAAAGTAGGGGTCGCAGTTGAAAAAAACATTCAGGATGCTATTTATTATAGCGGCGATTTATCTTGTATTTCAAGGCGGAGTTTTAATTTTAAAAGGCGTTGTATTTCCAGCAAAGTATAGCAATTATGTTGTAGAGTATAGCAAAGAATATAATGTTAATCCAATGCTTGTTATGGCTATTATGAAAGCAGAGAGTAACTTTAATGAAAATGCAGAATCAAAAAAAGATGCCAGAGGGCTTATGCAGATTACAGGTAGTACAGGAGCTTGGATTGCAGAACAAATAGGGGTAAAAAATTTTAATGTAGATATGCTTAAAGATCCAGAAGTAAGTATTAGATTTGCTTGCTGGTACCTTAATAATTTAAATCAAGAATTTGGAAATGAAGATCTTGTAATAGCTGCATATAATGCAGGAAGAGGTAATGTGCAAAAATGGTTAAATGATCAAAAATATTCAAGAACAGGGAAAAATCTTGATTATATTCCGTTTAAAGAAACAGATAAATATGTTAAAAAAGTGAATGTGTATAAAAAAATATACACGTCATTATATGTAAAAAATAGATTTGAATAATTAAAATTAAATTAAAGGATATAGTTTATATATGATATAGGCTGTATCCTTTTCTCATTTAAATTCATATAATTAATAAAGTAATATTATAAGAGAGGAAGAAATGAGTAAAAATTTTGATTATAGCTCTAAAGATGTATCAAAGGATATCGAAAAAAATCTAAAAACAGCTATAAAGATAGGGGAAGGACATAACGGAGTAGTTTTTTTGTTCAAAGATGGCAGGACAATAAAATTTTTTAGAAGAACTGATGCTTGGAAAGATGAATCTTATATACTTAAAAAGGTTAAAGGGTCAAAATATTTTCCAAAAGTTAAAGAAATAGGTGATAATTACATAGTAAGAGACTATGTAGAAGGTGAAAGATTAGATAAATACCTTAAAACGAATAAAATGGATGAAAGGCTAGCATCTGCTTTATATGATATGATTGGAGAGTTTGAAAGGTTAAAGTTTAGAAGAGTTGATATAAGATGTAAAGATATATTTTATAATACTAAAAAAGGAACAGTTAAGATAATTGATCCTAAAGGTAATTATAGCAAAAGGGTAGTTTATCCAAGGCATTTAATGAAGGGTCTTTATAAAAAAGGTGCTTTGAAAATATTTCTCAATTATGTAAAGTCTGTTAATAGCAAAAAGGGTGAGTTGTGGGAAATTAAAATAGAAGGTTATCTTAAATCAAACACCAAATAACAACCCTATTGACAGTGAATTTCAAGTAAGGTTAAATTATATATAAATGAGATGTAATAATGGGGGATTTTGCTTATGAGGAAAAGCTTTAAATTTATTGATAAATATTCGAAAACTATACAGGGGTATAAATGGACTATAGATAATCCAAAAGCCATTGTTTATATAGCACATGGAATGGGTGAAAGTTGTTTAAGGTATGATGAATTTGCAGGTATATTAAATGCTAATGGATATAGTGTATATTCACATGACCATAGAGGACATGGAAAGACTGATGAGAATGAAAATAGAGGTTATATTGCAGATAGTGAAGGATTTGAAGTTTTAGCAGAGAATATTTCAGAGCTTATAGACTTTACTAGAAGTGAGAATACTGGATTAGAAGTAATTTTATTTGCACACAGTATGGGATCATTTGCTAGTCTTAGATTTTTAGAATTGTATGGACAGGAAATGGATAGGGTTATTTTATCAGGTACAAATGGAAAGCTTAAACCTATTTCACATATAGGTGCACTTATAGCAAGAATAGAGATTGGGTTATTTGGCAGAAAACACACAAGTAAGCTTATGGATAAGCTTATATTTGGTAATCACAATAAAAAGTTTAAGCCTGTAAGAACAGGTTATGATTGGATTTGTGCTAATGAAGATACTGTTGATGACTATATAAAAAATCCGGATTGTGGATTTGTGTGCTCTGCCTCTTTTTATTATGATTTAATCAGAGGGATATTTAGATTACATAAAGCACGTGAGTTTGATAAAATAAAAAAAGATACAAAATTCTTTATTTTTTCAGGAGATATGGATCCTGTCGGAGAGTATGGAAAGGGTTTAATTTCTTTAGTTGAAAAATTAAAAAAATTTGGCGTGAGGAATGTTGAGTACAAGTTGTATAAAGGTGGTAGACATGAGATGCTCAATGAAAAAAATAAAGATGAAGTTATGAGTGATGTTATTAATTTTTTAGAAAGAACATGACTTTAGAATAAAATATATAGTATAGTTAAGTAGTTCTAGTAAGTAGGACTACTATAACTATTTTTAGGAAAGTTAGTAGGTGAATTATGGATAATAGACTTATCAATGTTTATATTAATAAAGGTGAAAAGGCACATGATAAGGGGGAATATCTAAAGGCTTTAAATTATTATTTAAGAGCAGAGGAACTTTTAGGAGAAATTAATGATATAGAGTTATGTATTAATATAGCACTTTTATATGATCAACTTTCAGAGCCTGAAAAGGCAAAATCATATTATGAAAGAGCTATTGAGATAAATGATGCAGAAGCTAGAGCATATTATGGAATAGCTGTTATATATGATGAATCTGAAGATTATGAAAATGCAATAAAATATTATAGAAAAGCAGTAGACATAAATCCTGTATATGATAGAGGAATTTTTTTCTTAGCAAATGCACTTGATGTCAATGGAGAGAAGGAAGAGGCTATAAAGTGGTATGAAAAACTTTTAGAGATATGTCCTAAGGATTTTTGGGGATACATGAATCTTGGGTCTATATATGAGGAAAGAGATGAGCTAAATAAGGCTTATAGGATGTTTAGTATAGCTGTAGATATTGATAGTGATAATTATATGGCACTTTATAATATGGGTGTTATATATAGAAAGCTTAATATTTTAGATAAAAGTAAAGCTATGTATGTTAGAGCTATAAAAAAAAATCCAGGACATGATGGAAGTTTTTTAAATCTTGCTGTTTTATATAAGGAAGAAGGCAATCTTGAAAAGGGAATTGATATGCTAACAAAGGGTATACATTTCAATCCAAATTCAGAATTTTTATATTATAATAGAGCTTGTTTCTACTCATTAAATGGAGAAATAGTAAAAGCAACACAGGATATAATAAAAGCTCATTCACTTCATGGTGGATTTATGAAATACATCTTAAAAGATGATGATTTAATAGAAGTTAGAGAAACTGATGCTTTTAAAGAATATCTTGTAAAAGTAACAAAGAATTAGTCTAGATTTTATTTAGCTCGTTATTTATTAGCTATGACACAATTAGTAGAATTGATTTATGATATTGAAGAAAAAAATAAAGTAAGAATTATGAAATATTTAAATGATAAAAGGCTAGTGTGCTCCAAGTATAAATACTCTACGAGTCAAATAACTATATACCAGATGATTTTTTAGATATATTAGTATCTACAGCTATTAAAGATATGAATAGAAAAGAGATATCTGTAACTGAACGTATTTTTGCATGTATGTTAATTATAATTGCTGAAACAGGAATGAGAGTAGAGGAGTTATGTTTGTTAGAGACTGGCAAATTAAGTAGTATTACTGTGAATGAGAAAACGATTTATTATTTGAATTTTATAACGACAAAGGGTTCTAGTTCAGAGGTAGAAAAAATAGATACATATTGTTATTTGACTGATATAGCAGCTAAGGCATATAAAACTGCTGAAAGTATTGTGTATGATTTAATTGATAATATGAGTGAAAAAGTAAGATTTAATGTTTATTTAGATATTATAAAAAAAGAAAAAATCTCCATAGATACAAGCTTGTTAAGACCGGGAAATTTAATGGATTTGTTGAAAAAAAATGAAATAGATATGCTGGATAAACATGCTAGACGATATTTATATTTATTAGAGCATACTTCAAAAAAGATCCTTCACATAACAAGTTTAAGAGATTACATGGTGAGATTTACTATCAGAAATTGTGACATTTTACTAAATACTGCTGAAAAATATAGAGAAGAAATTTCATATTTTAAAGTGGAAAGCAAGTCAAGGTTTGAAAAGTTTTTTGGACGAGGAGTAGATAATAATCTATGCTTTGAGGATATAAGTAGATTAGAGTATCCTTATGTTAATTTTCATAGATTTAGAGTTACGGTATGTACAAAATTATACGAAAAAGGTGTACCCTTAGATTTTATAAGAACTCATTTGAATCATTTATATGATGAAATGACAGCTTATTATATAAAAAGTGATAAGAAAGTAAGCGAGTTTGAAGAGAATATAGAAGTATTACAAACTTTAGTTGATGATAAAGGGTATATAAAAGAGAATTTAGAAAATGAACAGTTACAGATAGTAAATGTAGAAGAGAAGATTAAAAAAATCAATAACTTTTTGAAAAGAAATAAAATAAATATAAAATCAGATTTAGGAAAAGTTTTAGATGTTATAAAAAAAGCGAATGGGACAGTAGTAGAAAATGAATTTGGAGTATGTATAAAAACATTAATAAGTGGCGCGTGTAAGAGAAGGCAATATTTTAGTTCAGATAAAGATAATTATCATATAGGTTTAGAATTAAATACTTTTAAATATATTGATTTGAATTATGAAAGATTTAAACAAAAAATAAAAATCATAGAACATAATAGAAGAAAATCAAGAATTAAAATTTGAACTCGAAAGAGAGAAAAAAAGTTTGAAATATTTTTTAGAAAAAACTTTATGCATGGAGCTAAGCTTATTAGAGGAGGAATTATCTAAGGTAAGTGAAAAAATTTTTATAGAAAAAAATAAACACTTAGAATTAATAGTAAAAAATATAAGTGTTATAAAAGAGGAAATAAAAGAATGGATATAGATTTGAATATCAAAGAGAGAATAGAACAATATTATCAAGCTATTCAAGAGATTCCAGAGAAAAGTTTAAAGCGTATCATATTAGTTGAGAAGATAATCAATGAAGTAGAAGTAGAAAATAATACGTTACTCAATAAAATTAAAGGAAATGAATTGACTATTAGTTTTTTGCAAGAGATAAAAAGTTGGGAATCACTAGGAAAAGTATATATAGTGATAAATATTTACTGGAATATTTGAATTTTAAAATAAGTGAAAAATAAGATTATATGAATTTAAAGAAAATTGATTATTTAAATGAGAAATATGCAATGTTAGAGGAAGATTACAATAAAATACTAGATAACATGATAGATAGATTTGATATAAAAATGCAGGTGGAAACTTATAAAGACACAATAGAAGCGTTAGTAGAGGAAAATAAGAAACTAGATGAGTTAGTAAAGGAAAAACAAGAAACTATCAATAATTTGAACAATGATTTAAAATCATATAAAATAATAAAGTTAAAATAATTATTTTAGATTTAGGGGGAGTGAGAGTTTGAAAAAAGTTGTTATTGCTGAAAAGCCCTCTGTTGCCAAGAACATTGCAGATGCTTTTAAAATAAAAAATAGAAAAGATGGCTATTTTGAAGGCGAAGAATTTATTATTACATGGGCGTTTGGACATTTATTGCAATTATATGATGCAAAAGATTATGATGAACGTATGAAAGGATGGCGAATGGAGAAATTTCCTTTCATACCAGAAAAGTTTGAATATAAAATAAAGTCGGATAGTTTCAATAAAGCGATAGAAGATAAAGGTGCAGCTAAACAGATTAACATAATAAAATCACTTATTGATAGAGAAGATGTTGAGGGAGTAATTTCAGCGACAGATTTTGATCGTGAAGGTCAAGTTATTTCTGATGAGCTTTTTATTTATTATGATGTTAAAAAACCTATTTATAGAATCTTATTAAATGAGTGGACAGAAAATGAAGTTAAAAAAGGGATGGCAAACTTAAAACTTAATTCTGAAATGAAATCTCTTCAAGACGCAGGGATAGGAAGACAGGTTGCAGATTGGATTATTGGAATTAACCTAACATCAGTTGCGACACTTAGGTATGGAAATGATAAAATGATAAATATAGGTCGTGTATTGTTACCGACCTTAAAAATTATTTATGATAGAGATAAAGAAATTGAAAATTTTAAAGAAACTAGTTATTTTAAGCTCACTCAAAAGTTTAAAAGTAATGAAAATATAGAGTTTGAAACTTTATATTATGAAGAAAATGAGAAATTTGAAAAAAAAGAATATCTTGAAGAAATTCGAAAAGCTATCATTGGAAAACAAGGAAAAGTTATTTTAAAAGAAGTAGAGAAAAAAAGAGAGTATCCAGGACCACTATTTAACTTATCAAATCTTCAGGGGTATATAACGAGTAAATATAAAGGTTGGACATCTGATAAAGTTTTAAAAGTAGCACAAAGTCTTTATGAGAAAAAGTTTATTACTTATCCAAGAACAGGAAGTATGGCTCTTGAAGAAAGTTTAGTTGATAGGGCAAGAAGTGTTTTAGAAAAAGTAAAAGCTGGATTGCCTTATGAAAGTGAAGTTAAATTTACAAAAACTAAAAGAGTTTTTGATAACTCAAAAGTAGAGAGCCATAGTGCTATAACACCAACTTATATGAATCCATCTAATCTTACAGCTGATGAAAAAGCAGTTTATAATGCAGTTAAAAATAGATTTATAATGCAATTTATGCCAGTAGCAGAGTTTGAAGAAACTAAGATAACACTTAAGGTTAATGATGATAAAGCTAAGGGGGAGTTTAGAGCTAAAGGAAGAGTAAATCTAGTTGAAGGGTGGAGGAAAGTTGAAAAGATAGAAACAAAAGATACAATATTACCACTTGTAAATGAAGGAGAAATGCTTGATGTTACAGACGGTAAAACAACAAAGGTAACAAAGAAACCACCAAAGCATCATACAGAAAAAACTCTTTTAAAATTAATGGAAACATGTGGGAAAAGTTTTAATAAAAATAAAGTTGAAGATAAAGTATCTGAAGATGAAAATGAGCATGATGATCTTAATGAAGATAATTCTGACGAGATGATGAAAGCTATATTAAGTGGATTTAGTATAGGAACACCAGCAACACGAGCAGAAACAATTAAGAAATTAAGAGATATAGGTTATGTTATGTCTAAAGGGAAAAGTCTTATATGTACAGATCTTGGAAAAACAATAGTTGAAGTATTTCCTGCTAAAGAGTTATTAGATTTAGAGTATACAGGGAAATTAGAAAAAACACTTTCAGATATTGAAAAAGGTGAAGTTACAAAGGAAGCTTTTTTAAATCTTATATTTAATTTCACAAAAGAAGCTGTCTCTAAAATTAAAAATGATACATCATTATTACATAAATTTAGAGTTGAATTACCAGAGGGAAAAGAAGAGATAGGTAAGTGTCCTATATGTAGCAATTCAATTATTGAAGGCGAAAAAGGTTTTGGATGTATAAATTGGAAGAATGGATGTAAATATACTATTTGGAAAGATGACAAGTATATTACCTCATTTGGGAAAAAAGTTTCTAAAGAAATGGTAGAACTTCTTTTAAAGAATGGAAAAGTTGGTTTTAGGAACCTTAGAAGCAAAAAAGGTACAACATTTAGTGCATATTTTAAATATGAACTTAATAAAGAGACAGGGTACTTAAATTGGAAAATAGAATTTATATAAGAAATGACTATATGAGTATATTATGCATATGCATAGTAGCTCATATAGTCATTTTATTATATCGTTTTCAAAAATGAAATAAAGGTTGCCTATGGTATAAGTCTAAATAAAGGAACAACCTTCAATATGATTAGACAACAAAAAGTGTTTATTTATGAATAAAAATAAAATTATTAGGTAAGCGTTTTTAACCACGCTTTAGTTTCTTTTAATCTATAAGATATTCCATTCATATTTATAACAAATGACTTATGAGTCAGCCTGTCAGTTAAAGTCGCAGTCATGACTAGATCACCTAATATTTCATTCCATCTATCAAAAGCTAAATTTGTTGTGATAATAGTTGATTTCCTACCCGTTTTAAGTGAAATATTAGTAAATAATAATTCTGCACCTTCTTTATCTGATTTTCCTATAAATCGGTTTACCGCAACTCTGGTATTATCATAGACAACAGTTTTAAAATTACCTTTGAGTTCATCAAAGAAGAGTGTATGAGCTTATAAAAAGTATGCAGTATTCTATTTAGGGAATAACCTAGCTCAACGAATATTACTGTAGGCACTAGTAAAAACAGCAATTAAATTAAATCCTTATTCTTTAAGAGATTCATAAATATCTATTTTTTTCATCTTTTGTTTAAAGAATCCTAATAGCTTATTTTCATTCTCTTTCAAGAAGTATTTAATTCTTTCTATAACCTCATCTGTGATTGCTCTTTTTTTACGTGGAGTAGATTTATAGTTAAATCCTCTATTAAATCTACTTTCTGTATTTCTGAGATATTTTCACCTAACTCTCTTAGAACATCTTTATAAGCATACCTTAGATTACTCATTTTAAGAAATTTATTTTTTTAATCTCATTGGATATAGTTGTTTGATTATTTTGGATTTTTTGAGTAAGTTTTTTTGATGTGTAGTTTTGTTCAAGGGCATATTCAATTATAAGGTTTTCTTCCATTTGAAGGTATTTTCTCTTACAAGATTCTTTGTTTAACATAATCAAAATTCTCCTTAATCTTTTATAAATAAATATTATTTTAATTATGCAATTTACCTATATAGTTAATAAAACAAAATATAATTTCAATAAAAATGAAAAAAAGGTATAAAATGGATTATTTAAATGATATAATATTATTAAATTAATTAATTAATAGGAGGAAAAAATGCATTTTAGAGGATTAAAAATAGAAACAAATAGAATAATTTTAAAAATTAAAAATAAAACTGATGAAAGAATAGAGGAAATATTATTTAGTAGCAATCAAAAAGAAAATATTGTAAGAGCGAAAAGAATAGATATTGATGGTGAAAAGAAAATATCTATTGCGAACTATGATGAAGTTACAGGCTTAAAGATGACTGTAGCAGGATGTGAAAAAACATATATTATTAAAGAAAAAGTAGAACCAAGAAAAAGGATTGAAATTTCTATTATAATTAATAATTGGAATAAACAAGAATGTGATTTTAGTATAAAATATTAATAAAAATTTCCTACATAAAATATATAAAAAAATTTGTGTAGGGATTTTATTTTAATTAAATTCTATAAATATTATAAAAGGAGGTTTTATCAAATGAATATGTTTAAAAAATTAGGAATTTTATTTATTGTTATATCTCTAACAATTTCATTTTATGGGTGCAAGAGTAGAGAAAGTTCTTCAGAAACTAGTTATAATAGTGAAGTGAATACAAGTAAAGAAGCTACAAAAGGTTATATTTGGAAAGCTCAAAAAGGTGAGAAAGTGATTCATTTAATTGGGACTAAACATCCTTCGCCACAAAATATTAATTTTTTTAATGACAAACTTAATGAAATCATTGATAATGCAGATGTTTTAGGTGTAGAACTCGATATCACAGATTCTACTTTACTAAAAGAAACTCAAACTTTACTTAATGACCAATATATTTCTAAAGAGGGTACAGTTAAAGAAAGGTTAAGTAATGAAGAATTTGCCAAGCTTGAAGAAATTACAAAAGATTTAGATATAAGTTATGGGCAAATTAAAAATTTTTCCAATATAGGTATATCTGCTATGATATCTTCTGCTACTATACAAAAAACTGGTTACACAGGCACCTCTCTTGATCAACAATTAATAACAAAATTTAAAAAAGATAATAAAGATATTAAATCTCTAGAATCTCCAAAGATTCAAGCAGATGCATTACGCACTACTCAATCTTTAAATGATTTAGGTGGATTTTTACTAGAATATGATTCTAATACTTATTTGAAAAATCAAAGTAAAATTGCTAAAGAGGGCTTTGATGCTTATATTATTAGTGATAAGGATTATCCAGAAAAGTATTTTAAGGATGAAAGAGCTAAATTAAAGGAAAAAGGAACACTTGAAATTTTTGATGAGATGAATAAACGTAGAAATGTTGAAATTGTTAAAAAAATAAATGATTATATAGAAGAAAATAAAAATTATGTAATTGCTATTGGATATATGCACTTTTTTGGAGAAGATAGTATAATAAAACTTTTAGAGGAAAATGGATATGAAATAACAGATTTAGTTCAATAATTCTCAAATCATAGCCAACTTTTCAAAAAGCAATGTCATTAAGTTAAGAAAAAATAAAAAAATTATGTGTAAGATATAAAAAAATTATATCTTGCACTTTTTTGCATTACAAATATCATCTGCTATGTCCTTGTGTTCAGATAAGCTTTAGCGTTGAATAAAAAATCTCCTTTTGATAAAGTTAAGTTAGGTTCATAGGGAAACTTAAAATACAAAAGGAGATTTTTATTTTGTATTTTAATATTTGAGCATATATAAAATGGAATTGTAAATATAATCGAAGCGGATGTCTGCGTAAATTATGTTCATATGCTGATTGCAATACCACCTAAAATGAGTATTTCCAGTTTTATAGTTTTTTTAAAGGAAAAAGCAGTTTAATGATTTTTGAAAGGTTCGTAAACTTAAAGTATAAGTATGGAAACAGACATTTTTGATGCAGAAGTTTTTACGTGTAATAAAAAAGTAATATAAGAATATATAAAGAATTAAAAAATGAAGATATGAGATCGCAGATTAAATAAGTATAAAAAAATATATGTACCCTTTTAAGGGAAGAAAGTAACAAAAGATGTGGCAGGTGGACTAAATTAGTACTTTAAGGCGTATCGAAGGAAAAATACTCTTATAGAGTGGAGGAAATACCACCAGCTAAGCTGGTGGATTTTTATTTTAAAGTAAAATATACATGCGGTGCACCATGAAATTTATAACAAAAGAAAAGGCTTTAACAAAAAAATTATCCGTAATATTTAAAAAACAAATTAAAATCAATTATAAAAGAAATGAGTAACTTAAATCAACTGAAGTGTTTGTTAAAAATTCACTTAAAGATTTTATTCAATCTAGAAAAATAAAATTTGAAAATTTAATAATATTTTTAGTAAGTGGCAATGGAAGAAATCTACATAAAGAATTTTTAGAATATTTTTGTTTTGATGAAAAAACTATATCTTCCTCTGTTTTATTTTAACTAAAATAGGAACATTTAGATATTTATTTGAAAACTTTACTAAAGAGTTAGATAAGCCTAAAACTTTTAATAAATACAGATTTTGAGCCATTGATGGTCTAAATTAAAAAAACTTCATAACCCTAAAAATTATAAACTTGCATTAAATCAAATTAAAAAAGTGATGACAGAGGATATAATAATTAAAATATAAATATTGTCTTTGATTTGCTAAGTAGTATAAAAGTTTTAAATTATAATTTTAGGTATGAAGATAGAAGTTATCTTGCGTTCAATAATATTAGATTATTTACAAAAAGTTAAAGAAGTATTAATATAGTTGTGCATTAATTATGTTTACAAAAAAAAGTAATAATTGTTAAAATATAGTTGTTGATAAAATAAAAAGGAGGGATAGAGATGAAAGAATTTGATTTAAATCCAGAATTTTCTAATGAAGGCAAGGATGTAAATGAAAGAACAATATTTACGACATGGGATTGTATTAGTGTGAGTATAACTACGTTAACAGGTACAGGAAGTGGTACATGTGATTTTACTGAAAATACAGATTGTCAAAGTATGAGCAATTGTTGTTAATTTAAATTTGGAGTATTACCATACCATATTACAATATGGTATGGTAATTTTTATCTTGAAAAATGAGGTGATGAAGTTGGGCTTTAAAGTTGATAATGAAAGAGAAAAAAAGGTTATTAGTTTGATAGAAAGGTTAGTAAGTAAAATAGAAAACTATGAAGAAATCATTAATATATTAGAAATTCAACGTATAAATTTAAATCAACAAGAATGTGTATATAATTATAAATTGTTAAGCACTGAAATTTTATTTTCATTTCCTATAATGCATGATTCTTTAAATAAAGCTTTTCAAACTAATAGATGGGAAAAAAATATTCATCAATACATGAAAAAAATTGATATAGAATTAAAAAAAATAAAAATTTAGATTTATCTACACATTACGGAATTTGTTCATTGGGATATGTAGCACATGCTGCAAGTTGCAATGGGGTTTATTACCAAAATTTATTGAGTGCAACTAATAAATACTTAAACAATAGTATTCAACGTTATATTAATCAGCTTGAAAAAAGTGAGTTGTGTGATTATCACTATGATGTTTTTTCAGGTGTTGCAGGAATAGGGAGATATTTATTGAAAAACGTAGAAAAAGAAGAATGTTATAATTCATTAATAATTATTTTGAATTATATTGTAAAAACATCGAAAGAAAAAAAGTGGCTAATAGAAAACCGTAATATAGTTACTGAATACAAAAAAAATCTTTATAAACTAGGTTATAAAGATTTAGGACTAGCTCATGGAATAGCAGGTCCATTACAATTACTTGGACTTTGTTATAATAAGGGAATAAAAGTAGAGAATATGAAAGAAGTCATTTCTGAGTTAGTTGATTTAT
>JBOGAY010000070.1:0-6629 GCA_051655925.1 Sarcina sp.
TGTGTTATTTAGCCCACAGCTGTGAATTAATTTATAATTTACGCTAGCGGAGGGAGGGAAAAAGAATGTCAGAAATCAGAGTTAAAGAGAACGAATCATTAGAACAAGCACTTAGAAGATTTAAGAGACAATGTGCAAGAGCAGGAGTTCTTTCAGAAGTAAGAAAAAGAGAACACTATGAAAAGCCAAGTGTTAAGAGAAAGAAAAAATCAGAAGCTGCAAGAAAGAGAAAATTCAAGTAGTTTTTAGAAATTATTTAATATAGAATTTTTTTTGAAAGAAGGTATTTTTTTATGCCAACTATTAAAGAAAGACTTCAAGAAGATTGGAAGTTAGCTATGAAAGCAAAAGACCGTTTTAAGTCTGGAGTTTTAAGCACTGCCAAATCAGCAATACTTCAGGTTGAAAAAAATGAAGGTATTACGCTTGAGGATGAAAAAGTTATAGAAATCTTAGCAAGAGAGATTAAGCAACGTCGTGAGGCAATGCTTGATTTTGAAAAGGGAAACAGACAAGATTTAGTAGATCAAAGCAAAGCAGAGATCGAAATTTTGTTAAACTACCTTCCTCAGCAGTTAAGTGAAGAAGAAATAAAAAGCATAATTAAGGAATCAGCGCTTGAAGTTGGTGCAAGTAACATTAAAGATATGGGAAAATTAATGGCTAAGGTAAGACCGCTAACTGTCGGTAAGGCAGATGGTAAGGTTGTTAGCCAACTTGTAAAAGATTATTTAAGTGAGTAGAGAATTCGCTGCAAAGCGGATTCTTTTTTTTTATGCATTTTTACAAAATATTTAAATATTATGTTATTGGTACTAAATATTGATTCTTATTCATAAGTTATTATGATATTAATTTGTGAGGAGTAAGTTATGAGTAAGAATAGTAATAGTTTTAATAATACAAGAGATATATTAACAGCTATGCCAAGAATAGAGTTGAAAGGGAAAAAAGAAATAATAGTAGAAAATCATAGTGGAATAGTGATTTTTGATAAGGATATTGTAAGATTAAAAACTAAAATTGGTATTTTAAATATTTATGGTGATGAATTTAATTTATTGTTTATGAATGGACCAACCCTTGTTATTGAAGGTAAATTTAAATCTTTAGAATATGAGGGGGAAGTTTAAAATGAAGAATGTTTTTATGGAAGAATCATTTATAACAGTTGAAGTGAAACTCTTTAAGCGAGAGGGACTTCTGAATGTTATGAGAAATAAAGGTATAGTAGCAAGGAATATAAAAAATATAGATGCGATTACGATTAGATTTGATATTTATTATAAGGATTATGCTAGTCTTAAAAGACTTATTAAAAAGCTAAGTGGGAAAATTAAAATAATTTCTAAAGGAAGACAAATATCTATGTTTATAGCTATTAAAAATAGTATTTGTTTATTTGGTGGTATTTTTATTTTTGTACTTGGTTTATATTTGATGTCTAGTTTTATCTGGAGAGTTGAAATAGAAAGTAAAAACTATTTACCACCTTATGAAATACGAACATATTTACATTCACAAGGAATTAAAACAGGAACACCGAAGAAAAAAATTGATGTTTATGAGTTAGAGAAAAAAATAGAAAATAATATTGATGAGATAATGTGGATTAACATAAGAATAGAGGGTGCAACATTAAAGGTTAAATTTGAAGAGAAAAAGGCAACACTTGGAGAGACTAATAGTGAAAATAAAATTGGTAGTAATAAAACAGCTAGTATGGATGGAACGGTAAAAAGAGTTTATACATCATCAGGAACAGCGATAGTTAAAGAAGGAGATATAGTTAAAAAAGGTGATATTTTAATTAAAGGTGAGCAAATAATTAAAGATCAATTAATTGACGGAGTGGATGTTAGAAAGCCTGTTGAACCACAGGGGAAAATAGTTGCAGATACTTTTTATGAGAAAATTGTAGAGTTAAAGGTTAGCGGAATGGAAGAGTTTAGAACAGGTGAAGTAGATGAAGAAATGTATATAAATTTGTTCGGAAAGAAAATTTATTTAAAAAAGGCTAATAAAGATTTTACATCTTATGATAAAATAGAGAAGACAGGAAATTTTATAAATAGAAATATATATTATGAAAAAGAACAAAAAGAGATAGTAAAAGCTAAACAGGAAATAATAGATGAAGCTGTTGCAAAGTTAAAAACTGCTACTGAGAAGGAAATTAGCAGGCAAGCAATTATAGTTAATACAATAGTTGAAACTGAAGAACTTTCAGATGGGAATATAAATTTAAAGGTTCTATTTATTGTTGAGCAGGATATAGTTTCTTTTTAATTTTATATAATTTTTAATATATCACGGAAGAGAAGGTGAGAGAATGTGAAAAAATACTTGTCAAAAACCAAAGGTATATTAAGTGATACAAACAAAATAATATTATTTGTAGGAGTATTTGTAATTATATATTTAATTCTTGCAACAAGCCTTATAAGCAAAAAATATGATTTGAAAAGTGGAGATATAGCAAATGCCAATATAAAAGCTACTAGGGAAATTGTTAATGAAACAGCTACAGAAGCCTTGCGAAAAGCTGAAATTGCAAAAGTTGCAAAACAATACACGCTTAGTGCTGAAGTAGCAAAAAATGCAGAAACCACTATCAATAATTTTTTTGTAGATGTAAACAATGATATTAAAGCAAATCAGACAGCTATTCAGAATGATACAAGTAGTGAATCAGAAATACAAACAACTATAGCTAGTCAGATAAAAGAGCTATCCACAACCTATAAAACATTTAATATTACTAATGCGGAGTATCAAGCTTTATTACAGCTTACACCAGAACAGTTAACTCAATTACAAAAGGTTACAGTGAGTTCTATTAACGCAGCTTATTCAAATCCTATAAGCGATCCTAATGATACTGAGCAAAATACTGGAGATATTAAATCATATACAGTAAAGGATGCTAGAAGTAGAGCAGCTGAGGTTGTTACTTCAAATGGACTTAGTAATGTTTTAGAAGGCGTGGTTTATAAAATTGATTTAGCAAGTATTCAACCTAATTTCTTTTATGATAAAGCTAAAACTGAAGAACAAATAGATGCAGCATTAAAAGATGTTGCACCAGTTATAGTGAAAAAAGGGCAAATAATTGTAAGCGATGGGGAGCCAGTTACGCAAAATCAAATAGACTTATTAAGTGAACTTGGACTTTTGAATACATCAAAAACTAATTGGCCAATATATTTTGCTTTAGGAGTGCTAGTTTTACTTATAATGATATTACAATATGTATATCTTTATAAGTTTCATAAAAAGGTATATAAAAATATATCAAAATTATTACTTATAAGTATTCTAAATGTAATGGCTATACTTATTGCAAGGGTTATAACCAGTGTATTTTCACCATTTTTAATACCGCTTGCATGTGCACCAATATTGATGACATTGCTTACAGACTATAAAATTTCTTTAGTTGTAGGTGGACTGAATATTGCTCTTATAGCAGGTGCAACTAATTTTAATCCTATTGTTATAATAACAGCTATAATAAGTACAGTTATTGGTGCGATAATTTTAAGAAAAATGCAACAAAGAAATGATATATTAGTTGCATCACTTATAATTTCAATAATTTTAGGGGTAATAACATTAGCTATCGGAGCACTTACAACAAATAATTTTATGGATATTATAGAAAATTCAGGTTATGTTGTATTAGGTGGAATATTATCAGGAGTCTTAGCAGTTGGAATATTACCATTTTTTGAAGCTACGTTTGATATTGTGACAACAGTTAAGTTGTTAGAATTATCGAATCCGAATAGTCCACTTTTAAAGAAGTTATTAATGGAAGCACCAGGGACTTACCATCATAGTGTACTTGTAGCTAATCTTGCAGAACTTGCAGCAGAAGCTATAAATGCAAATGCATTACTTGTAAGGATAGGAGCATATTATCATGATATTGGTAAAACTAAAAGACCATATTTCTTTAAAGAGAATCAAATAGGGATTGAAAATCCGCATAATAAAATTTCAGATAAGCTTAGTGCGAAAATAATAATTTCACATGTTAAAGATGGTCTTGAAATGGCGAGAGAACATAATATCCCAAAAGATATAGAAAGTTTTATTGTAACTCACCATGGAGATACTCTAGTTAAATATTTTTATATAAATACTAAAAATAATGCTGAAAATCCAGATGATGTGAAAGAAGAAGACTTTAAATATCCAGGTCCAAAACCAACAACAAAAGAACAGGGAATAGTTATGCTTTCGGATTCAGTAGAGGCAGCTGTTAGATCTCTTAAAGAACATACAAATGAAACTATTGAAAATATGGTTAATATGATAATTAAAGATAAAATGGATTCAGGTCAGCTTAGTAATTGTGACTTAACACTTAGAGATATAGAGGCAATTAGAAAGTGTTTCCTTAAAGCTTTAAATGGGATTTATCACCAAAGAATAGAGTATCCAAAAGAAAAGGATGAAAAGGAGAAGTAAAGTTTGATTTATACAGATAATAGACAAGAGAAGTATGAAATAACTAAAGAGTTTGAAAATACTTTAAAAAATACTATAGAATTTACTTTGAAAGAAGAACTTGTTGACAGAGTATGCGAGGTTTCACTTGTTTTTGTAGATAATAATGAAATTAGAGAAATTAATAAAGAAACTAGGGGGATTGATAAAGCAACAGATGTTTTATCATTTCCTATGATTGATTATCCTAATGGAAAGGTGTATAAAGAAGTATATACTGGTAAAGAATTAAATAAGACATACTTTGATGGTGAAGAATTAATTCTTGGAGATATAGTTTTATCTTTAGAAAGAGCAGATGAGCAAAGAGAAGAATTTAATCATTCATTTAGTAGGGAGTGTTCTTATCTAGTAGTTCATTCAGTATTACATCTTTTAGGATATGACCATATGGAAGAAGATGAAAAAAAAATTATGAGAGCAAGAGAAGAAGAAATTCTTTCAAAGCTTAAAATGACTAGAAATGATTAGAGGTGAAGGGGTAAAAGGTGAAAAAGCTTTTAGATAGTTTTAATTATGCTATAAATGGTATAATTTATGCTCTTAGAACTCAAAGAAATATGAGAATACATTTTGGTATAGCACTGATAGTTTTATTCTCTACTTTCTTTTATGATATAAGCAAGCTTGAATTTATAGCGTTATCAATATGCATTACACTTGTTGTAGTTGCGGAACTTATTAATACATCAATAGAGAGTGTCATAGATCTTGGAACTAATCATTATCATCCACTTGCTAAAATTGCGAAAGATACAGCAGCAGGAGCAGTTTTTTTAACTGCACTTAATGCTATTTTAGTTGGATATATAATTTTTGGAGATAAACTTACAGAGATAAGTTTTCAGTTGATTACTAAAATAAAAAATAAAGAACATTTTTTAATTTTTATAGTGATTATGATTGTTGCAATTTTAACGGTAATTGCTAAGGCAATTTGGGGTGAGGGAACACCACTTCAAGGTGGAATGCCATCAGGGCATAGTGCAATAGCATTTTCTATAGCAACTTGCATATCACTGATATCTAATGAGCCAATAGTTTATATGCTAAGTTACTTTATGGCAATTATAACAGCACAAAGTAGAGTAGATTCTAAAGTACATACTGTCAAAGAAGTGGTAGTAGGTGCTATACTTGGAATTTCTGTGACTGTTGTTATATTTAATATTTTTAATTAAAAAAATTTATAAAATGCAGAATTAATGCTATAATTAATATACCCTATTGAATCAATAGGGTATATTTTATAATATTTAGAAGTTTGGGGGCATGAATTATGAAGGGGAAACTAATTAGAATGGCTATAGAAGCAAGAGAAAAAGCATACTGTCCATATTCTGATTTTAAAGTAGGAGCGGCTGCCTTATTTGAAGATGGAAATATATATACAGGATGTAATATAGAAAATGCTTCATATGGTGCGACAAACTGTGCTGAAAGAACAGCAATCTTCAGTGGAGTTGCAAATGGTGCAAGATCACTAGAAGCGATTGCTATAATTGGAGATACTAAAAACTTTACTTACCCTTGTGGAATTTGTAGACAGGTGATGGTAGAGTTTGCTAAAGATGATAATATGAAAATTTATATTGTAAAATCGGAAAATGATTATATTGAAACAACAATAGGAGAAATTGTCCCAGGGATGTTCTCAAAGAAAGATTTAAAAAACTAAGGAGGATTTGAATGTTCAAATCAGGATATGTAACAATAGTAGGAAGACCTAATGTTGGTAAATCAACATTATTAAATTTATTAATGGGTGAGAAGCTTTCAATAGTTTCAAATAAACCACAAACAACAAGAAATAATATACAAACAATATTAACAGGAGATGATTATCAAATAGTATTTGTTGATACTCCAGGAATACACAAGCCAAAGCATAAACTTGGTGAGTATATGGTTAATAGTGCAACATCATCAATTAAAGAAGTTGATCTTGTATTATTTTTAACTACTCCAGATGGGGAGCTTGGTAGAGGTGATAAGTTTATAATAGAACAATTAAAAGCTCAAAAAGCTCCAGTAATATTTGTTTTAAACAAAATAGATCAAGTTAAGCAAGAAAAAGTTGCTAAAACATTAATGGAATATGCAAAAGAGTTTGA
>JBOGAY010000071.1:0-19732 GCA_051655925.1 Sarcina sp.
CAATATTAAGTCTTAACTTCTCTCCACCTGAAAAGTTATTTGGGTAAGTGTCCCAAAGTTCTTTATCAAGTTCAAAGTGAGAGAGCATCTTCTCTGTTTCACTCTTTGCATACTCTTTATCATATCCCATCTCAAGTAAGGCACTCTCAACAATTTCTCTTGCTGTTGTTCTTGGCATTACATTTAAAAACTGCGAGACATAGCCTATCTCATTTTTCCTAAGGTAAATAATTTCTCTCTCACTAGCCTTTACTAAGTCTATATTAGAGAATTTTTCTGAATTATAGTAAATATTACTACTATCCCCGGGGATGTAAGTCCTGTAAATGCATTTAAGAATTGTAGACTTTCCACTTCCACTTTTTCCTGTGATCCCTATAAACTCACCTTTTTTGATATCTATATTAATATCTTTTGAGGCTTCTATATGTTTATCTAAACTATAAATTGTAAAGTTTTTAGATAAGTTTTTTATATTTAAAATATCCATTCTCCTACACTCCCTTAACTGCAAAAGCTGAAATTATTTTTCCATCAACAATAGTTTTTGTAATGGTAGGTAGACCACCTCTATGCTTATTAATAATTAAAATATCTGCTTTCTTTCCAACTTCAATTGATCCAACCTCATTATCTATTTTTGCTGCCTTTGCTGGATTTAAAGATACAAGTTTTATAGCCTCAACTAAACTTAAATCGTATCTCTCATGTAATAAAAATACTGAATGTAACATTCCTTGTGGGTAATAATCACTGCAAAGAATATTTATATTATTTTTTACAATTCCCTCCGCTGCTGATAAATTTCCTGAATGAGAACCACCTAAAATTACATTTGGAGCACCTGCTACTGTGAACATGCCTCTCTCTCTTGCATACTTTGCAACTTCCATTTTTATTGGAAACTCGCTTATCTCAACATCTAAATCTTTTATAAGATTTATTTTTTCTCTAGTGTCATCATCATGTGATGCAACCGCAACATTATGCTCTTTTGCAAGTTCTATAAGCTCTTTAATTTTTTCATAAGTTAACTTTTCTTTCTTCTTATGATTATTTAGAATTTTATCAATCTCTTTATCTGTAATATTTTTTCTATAACCTTTTAAAGTTTTTCTATAAATATCAAGATTGCTATATTGTCCTTGCCCTGGCGAGTGATCCATTATTGATAAAAACTGAACTTTTCTATCTTTTATAAACTCTTTAAGTTCATCTATCTGCTCTACATTATCTATCTCAAGCCTTGCATGAAACTTATTTCTAATAAGATTTACACCACATTTATCAATCACAGATAAAAGATTTTTCACATTTTTACTCTCTCTTATAGGCTTTGTAGAAAACTCATCATCCTTAACAAGTGAAAGTGAGTGATACATAGTTGTAATTCCTGTACCTGCTAGAACTTTCTCTGTTTCTAAAAGTCCAAGCTTGAAATCCATCATTGAAGTTGGTCTAGGACATGCCATTGTCTCTATATAATCAGAGTGTAAATCTACAAACCCCGGGGAAATAAATCCACCCTTTGCATCTATTATTTCTGCATCACTATCTACATAATTACTATCTACAATCTCTTTAATTTTGTCATTTTCAACCACTATACTTTTATTAAAAAGCAAATCTTTCTCTGTTATGATAACCCCATTTTTTATAATATATCTCAAATTTATATCCTCCATTTACACCGTATTTTAAATAAGTGAGTAGACAAGTTGTTGTGTATATTCATGTTGTGGGTCTTCAAGTATTTGATCTGTAAGTCCCTCTTCTATAACTTTCCCATTAAGCATTACAAGTGTTCTATCTGCAAGCATTCTTATAACACCTAAATCATGTGAAACCACTATCATACTGATATTAAACTCTCTTTGAAGTTTCTTTATCAAATCAAGAACATTAGCTTGTACTGATAAATCAAGTCCTGTTGTTACCTCATCTAAAAGTAAAACTGGTGGATTATTAGAAAGTGCTTTAGCAATTTGAACCCTCTGCTGCATTCCCCCTGAGAAATTCTTTGGGGCTTCCTCCATTCTAAAGGCCTGAATATTAACACACTCTAAAAGTTCAACTGCTCTACTTTGCATTTTCCCTACCTCTCTACATCCTGCACCTATGAGTTTTTCAGCTATATTCCCTATGCAAGAGAAATCCATTTTTAATCCAAGCATAGGATTTTGATATACTTTTCCAAAGATATTATTTCTGATATAACTCTTCCTTTGAGATGATTCTTCAAAGATATTCTTTTCTCCATTCTCATAAGCCTTCATATAAGCTTCTCCACTACTCACATCCTTATCAAAGAATAGACATTGCATCATAGTAGACTTTCCACTTCCACTCTCACCTACAATCCCAAGAATTTCTCCCTCATATAGATCAAATGATAAATCCATACAAGCATAAACTGTTCCACACTCTGTGCAGTAATTCTTCTCAAGCTTTGCATTTTTTAAATCTACACAGGCTTTACACCCTGTCCCAAACATCTTTCTAAGGTTCTTAACCTCTAAAATAGGCTTTTCAAATCTATCCATAACTTCTCCCCTATAATCCATTAATATTTTCTAGGCATTGTCCACTATCATTACACTGATAATATCTTTCCCCTGTACTACTATCAAAAATTTCATCAAGATAAACTCCACTTGCACCACATATTTTGCACTTTTTATTATCAAAGTTCTCTGTTTTAAATTTATAATCATCAAAATCAAGTGACTTAACCTCTGTGTAAGGTGGAATTGCATAAATCTTTTTCTCTCTACCAGCACCTAAAAGTATTAAGGCTTTATTTCCTGAAAGTTTGTTGTTATCATATTTTGGAATTGGGCTTGGAGCCATTACATATCTACCATCAACTAAAACTGGATGGTCTGCCCCTGTTGTCATTTGCTTATACTTAACTATTTGCTCAAATAACATAAGCCAAGCTCCACTATACTCTCCATCAGCATGAAGTCTTTTAGTTTTAAACTCACTAGGTTCAATAACTCTTAAAGGTTCTGGAGTTGGAACTTGTAACACTAAAATCTGATTTTCCGAAAGTTCCTTCTCCGGAACTCTATGTCTTGATTGAATAATTGTAGCCTCATCAGTTCTAGTTGTTTCTCTAACTCCTGTTGTTTTTCCTATTAATTTTTTTATATTAACTGCATTAACAGACTCATCTGCACCTTGGTCTATAACCTTAATTACATCTCTTGTTCCAACTAAAGATAAAGTTAACTGAAGTCCACCTGTTCCCCAGCCTCTTCCTATTGGCATTTCTCTTGAAGCAAATGGAACTTGATACCCAGGGATTGCTACTGCTTTTAAAGTTGCTCTTCTTATTTCTCTTTTTGAACCCTCATCAAGAAAGGCAAAATTATAATTATTCATTCTCTTTCTCCCCCTTAGTGCTTCTAATACTATCAAGCTCTGATTGAAATGTTACATAGTGTGGAAGTTTTAAATGAGACATAAACCCAGAAGACTCAACTACATCTATACTATATAAAACAAATTCCTCATTTCCTGTTGGGAAGTCTTTATTTTTTTCTTCTAAACACCTGTCAAGAATACTCATTGAAATTGCCTTAGTCTCATTTTGCCCAAAGCAGATTCCATATCCAATTTCAAAACTTCTCTCCTTCTTTCCCTCACTTTGAACATCAACAGGAATTAAAGTCTCAACCTCTGTAAGATTTATTTCTCCAATATAATAACTATCTTCTTCTCTCTCACTAGCAAGAGAAATTGTAACCGGAACATTTCCAACTCTAAGCTCACCAACTGTTGGATGCTCAATTCCACAAGACCTAAAAGCTGAATAAGCAAGTGAATTAACTGCACCTGTTCCACCTCTTGTAAGACTTTGAAGTCTTTCACTTCTTGTAGTTGGAAACTCTAGAGCTTTTTTAGTAATGTCATCTGGCTCATTATCATTAAAATTTATCTTCTCTATAATGCCCTCATTTCTTAGAGAATTTATAACCTTTGGAAGATTTCTAACTTTTCCATCAGACTTTTGAATATTCATGTTAAATTCTTCTATAAAATTCTTAACATCCTCACACTTTTCATCTTTAAGAGAAAAATCTAAAAGTCTGTGAGTATAATCATAAGAAGTTCCAAGAACCTGTCCACCTTCAATATCTTTAAAACTTGCAGAGATTCTTCTCTCCACAAACATATCTTTTGTATCAACTACATTGCTATAATACTTCCTCTCAAGAGTTGACCTATAAGCTCTTAAAAGAAAAACTGCTTCCTCTATACTTCCTTGAGCTTGCTTTATAGCTAGTGCTGCAAGTTCTCTTGAATACATACTAGCCTCTGACATAACAGTATCTATAAGTCCATTCATACCTGCCTCAATATCAGATGTTTCTATAATTCTTCCACCTTTGACTCTCTCATAAAAAACTCTTTTGATAGACTCATCTATCGCAATACTTCCACCCTTAACTGCAACGTATCCCATAATTTAGACCTCCTTTGTGATTTTAGTAGTTCTTGGAATTGAAATTATCTTTCCATTCTTATCAACAAAAATCAAATCAATTCCTCTAGGATAATCTGAAATAGCTTCCTCTCTTGCATGAGCCCAATATTCTGAAATAGGTAAGCTACAAATTTCTTCACCATTAATTCCTGGACCACTCACTCTATATCTTTTACCTAGGTAAATCTCATCCACCTCACAAACAATAGTTGCACCAAGATGTGGATCAACTAAAGTTCCCTTTCTAGAATTTTCTATTATAATAGGAAGCTTTTCTTTTTCCTCTTCTTTCACAAATATAAAATCACTAGTAGAAAGCCCGCAGGCCTTAGCCTTAGTTAAAATCTCTACTCTCTCACTATCCTTTAAATAATTCTTACCCTCTAGATAAAACTTAGTTTCTGTATCAAGCAGAATTCTCATAATCACAAAACTACCAAAGTTAAAACTAATAGGTGACTCTAGATTATCAAGCTGTACAACCTTTGTAGGCCTAGACATTGAATCAAGGACTTTCCTATAACTTTCCTGCATAAAATGCACTAACTCTAAATTCTTCACCCTAAACCTCCATAGTAGAAAAATCAACCTTAGTCTTTAAAATTTGATTCTTTCTATTTTCTTCTAAAATATTTATTCTCTCTTCCTCACGAAGTAAAATCTCCTCAAAAAGCTCACACTCTTTTGAACCAAGATTATAAGCACCATCCACAACTGCAAGCTCTAGAGATTTCTTAAAATTTTCTCCTTGAATAAGACCTGTTCCAATTTCACCATCAACATAGACCTTAGCCTCTGTCATAAGCATCTCACCTATATAAAAAACTTCACCTTTTCCATACTCACGAACCTTAAGCATTGTAAGTCCAAGCTCTGGTTCCTCAATAACATCAATCTTGTGTACAGACTTAATATGATTTGAAATATGCTCTAAAACTTCAGCCCTACCATTAATAAGAATCTCTGTTCTTCTATTTCTCTCCATGTTACCTCTCCTCACTTTTAAAGAAATGTTTTAAACTTTCTATGTTTTAAAGTTTAATGTTTCAATGTAAGGTCTCTTCGCAGTTTTATTATCATTTTGTTAAATAAAGGTAATTTAATGTTAATTTGAAAGTTTGAACGCAAAAAAACTCCCTAGATTTTATCTAAAGAGTTTCTAACTTATAAAATTCTGCATGATTTAATTTTAATATTCTATTACTAATAATTTCAATAATCCAAAATAGACCTCTATTCTTTGATTTTGCTCAAATATAAGTATAAAACATTTATATAACAAAAGAGAGGTCTACTGTACCTCTCTCATTAATAAACTCTATCCCAAAAGTTATATAATTTCTATAACTCCTACTTTTTTATTTATATTTCTATAATCTAGCCTGAGTACTTATACTTTGAAATATACTCAATAATATTTTTTACAGAATCACCTTCTATTTTCTTATATGAGGCCCCTTCCTCTCCATTCTCACCTGCTAAGAGAATCACTTCATTTTCACTAGTCCAAACTTTTAACCATAGATAACAAACACCCATTTTTGTATCATCAATTCTAATATTAGCATCCGGTAACGTTTCAGTAATCGAAGGCTGGGTAATTGTCTCCGCACCAATTAGATTTAACAATATATTATTTACTACACTCTTATCATCAATCGGTGATCCAAACTCAACAACACTTTCATCTCTGGGAATTCCTATAGATACATTAAAGGCTGGTTTAGTAGTTTCTTGATATAAGTAAATACATCCCCCGAACAGTATTATTGCAATTATAGCCAAAAGACTAACTGTAATATTTTTTCTATTCATGCTCCCTCCCTCAATTCAACCTCCTTAAATTGGAATATATAGAATTTTATGACTAATTTTAGTATAACATTCTTTTTATTCCTTTATTACTATCTAAACAAACTGTAATATTTTCTTAATTTAAAATCCAATAAATACAATTCATTTAAAGTTTTTTGGGATTTTTTCACTTGAAGCTCAAAGAGCTGAGAAGAAAGAGAAATCTAAAAAGAGACTTGAAGAGAAGAATACAAAGCATGATAAAGAAAAAGAGAACTAAAGTTTGCAGACTTTAATTCTCATTAAAACATAATTTCTAAAAATCAATATTGAGTCTAACTCACTAATGAGCTCCGACCTACCCTGATTAAATTATATCATATCAAATTTAAAATTTCCACTCTTTACAAGTCCAATCATTATACTTTTTCCCATTATGTCATCTCCAATTTGTTTCTTTTAATAGCAAAACTGTATTAAATAAAGTATCTAATACAGCTCTCTAAACTTTTATTTTCTAAGTTCTCTAACTAAATTTATATCCAAATCAAATCTAGTAGCAATTGTTTCAGCATCTAAAATATCTAAAACACTTTTAGCTGCTTCTATCTTTCCTTGCTCTATCCCCTCAAGAAGTCCTCTTTCTTTAGCTGAATTAATCATATTAGCTCTTTCATGAAGTGATCTTTCTCTTTCCCAGTACAATCTCATTACATTTTCATCACTACTTAAATATTCAAGTTTATTTTCAGCTTTCTCTATTGCTGGTTCCAATTCTATCAACTCCTTTAACGTAGTTTCTGGTATATCTTTTTCTAAAAATGCTAACCATCTTTCTATAGAACTATTTTTATAATTTTTGTCATTTTTCTTTCTAAACTTAGGAAGTTCCAAAAAATGAATCTCTACAACATCTGTAAGCATATAATCTCTCTCAATATCTTCCCATAAGTGAAATGATGATTGATAGCTTTCTGTCCCTAAAAATTCAAAGTCTAAAATATTTATAGTTATAACTTTTTCTAAACTTTTAAAATCTTCACCCTTTTTAATATTTTCAAGATACATCTTTCCCCAATAAAATAAAGTTCTTTTGTCCATATTTCCTTGGTCTGTTAATTGAACTTCTATATCAATATGCTCATTGTTAGAAGTTTTTGCTCTCACGTCTATTATAGCAGTTCTATCTTCAATAAGTTCTCTTGTAAGCTCTTTATTATCAATTATCTCTAATTCTATAATTGAATCTTTTTTAGTTCTTTTAAGAACTGCATTTATAAAAGATAGTAATATATCTTCATTTCCTTTTTCACCAAATACCTTCTTGAACACAAAATCATTCAATGGCTTTATTCTTCTCATACTTATACCTCATTCGTTTTATCATTTAGTATAAGTATTAGCTTTTTTTATTTTAATTATAACATCCTCTTAAATAATTAAAAACTGTAATTCATACATTTTTTCTACTCAGGCCCTTACTATATGCTAATAAAATTTTTTTATTTTAGATTCAGAACCAACAAACTCCCAAAATTTACTATACTCTTACATAAAAATATCCTATACTAATCTTATACTAAATGCTGAGTATTAAAGGAGATGATTCATATCGCAGCTATATTATTACTTGGATTATTAATTAGAAATGGTGCTATGTCTGGCTATGATATTCAGGTCGCACTTGAAAATTCACAGACTGATAAATGGGCTTATGTAAAACCAGCATCAATATATTATGCACTCAAAAAAATGCATGAAAAAGGATTTCTTAGTTTAGATGGAATTGAAAAAACTGGTCACAGAACAAAAGCAGTTTACAGTATTACAGATACCGGTGTGAAAGAATATAAAAGATTATTAAAAGTAGGTCTAGAAAAAACCTCTGTTATTTTTCCAGCAGAATTATATACTTCATTAACTTTTATAGATGATTTACCAAAAGAAAAAGCTTTAGAGCACATAGAAAAACAAACTTTAAATGTCAAAATTATTTATAATGACATGAAATCTATAAAAATTCTAAAAAAGGAAATCGGTCACTATCCTAAAAATGTTGAAATTATCTTTGAGAACATGTTTAAGCAATGTGAAATACAACTTGAAACATTAAGCTCATTAAAAGAATACTTACTTGAAACTAAATAAATTTTAAAATGCAATTATTAAAAATAATTGTATTTTTTTTACAAATAATTATTGACAATACCAATAATTGTAAGTTATAGTACATGTATACTAAATGTTTAGTATACAAGGTTTAGTAATTAATTAGTATGAGGTGGATAAAATGAATCAATTAGTAGTAAAAAATTTAGAAAAAAGCTTCGATGGAGAAAAGAAAATAATTAATAATATATCCTTCAGTATCAACAAAGGTGAATCCATCGGTTTTCTTGGTCCAAATGGAGCTGGTAAAACAACAACTATTAGGACTATATCAAACTTATTAGAAATTAGTAAAGGGGATATCATCTTCAACGGAACTAGTATTAAAAAGAATCAACAAAGTCTAAAAGAAAATTTAGGAGTTGTCCCTCAAGATATTGCAGTTTTCGAAGATCTAAATGCTTATGATAATGTTAAATTCTTCTGTTCTTTATATGGATTTAAAGGAAAAGAACTTCATAATAGGGTTGAAATTGCACTCTCTGATGTTGGTCTTTTAGCGAAAGCTAAAGATATTCCAAGTAAGTTCTCTGGTGGAATGAAAAGAAGATTAAATATAGCTTGTTCAATAGCACATACTCCTGAAATCCTAATAATGGATGAACCAACAGTTGGAATTGACCCACAGTCTAGAAATCATATCCTTGATACAATAAAGAAACTTAATGCAAGAGGAACAACTATAATCTACGTATCTCACTATATGGAAGAAGTTCAAGCACTTTGTAATAGAATAATCCTACTTGATAATGGAACTATCTTAAAAGATACCTCTTTAGATGCTTTATTAAAAGAAAATGTACCACTGTCACTTGAAGAAATCTTCTTAAAAATAACAGGAACTAAATTAAGAGATGAGGAGTAATTAAAATGAATATTTTTATAGCAAATTTAAATTTCGGTCTAAAAAGACGTTCAAAAGATTTTTTCTTAATAATCTATAATCTTGTACTTCCCGTGCTTTTAGTACTAGCTCTTGGTTACTTAATGTCTACTGATTATCAAAATACAATTACATCATATCAATATTATCTAGTTGTTCTAGTACCTTTCTTCATTGCTTTATCAGTTGCCACAGCTCTATATAATACTAAAGAAGATAAAATGCATAATGTCGCAAGTAGAATTCTTTCATCCCCAGTTTCAATATCAAATATTGTCTTACCTAAAATATTAAGTGCAACTATAATCTTAGTGGTTATCACAACTCTTTTATTAATTGTTTGTAATTTTACATTTAAAATGAATCTTGGCATTACTTTGATTCCAATCTTACTTATGTATTCAAGTTTCATTTTCCTTGTAACTTCTTTTGGATATTTTGTAGGTTTTGTTTGTAAAAATGAAGAAACAATCAGAAATTATATAAACTTACCAGTATGTATTTTTGCTTTCATGAGTGGTGCATTCTTCCCTGTTGGATCTATAAATCCTATACTTGATAAAATACTAATGCTTTCTCCACTTCGCTTAATTAATTCTGCAACTTTTAGTGCTATCTATGCTGATACAACTGCAAACTTATATACCTTAGCACTTGTAATGTTTATTTTAGGAACTATATTCACAATATTGGCTATAAAAAAATTTAGAAAGGATGCGTTTATATAATGAATAAAATATCAAATATTGCTCTAAATAGATTAAAGAGAGCTACTTATAATAAAAAGAAATTTATACTTATGTTATTTGTCCCTATTATTGCATCTATCATTGGAGTTTTTGCTAATAGTTTTAGTGCTTCAACTTTAAATATAGGTGTTATAAGCAATCAAAGTACTTATGAAGAAAGATTAAATTCTATCGAAAACATTAATGCAATCACTATTAATAATAAAGAAAATTTAACTGTTGATCTTATAATGGGTAAGTATGATTTAATTTTAAATATGGATTCTAAAAACTCTCATCAAAATATAAGAAATATTGAAAATATCAACATAGATAAACTTATTACTGATATTACAGATACTTCACCACTTACTACAACTCTTGCGGATTATGAAACAGAAAATTATCTAACACCCATGAATAAAACAATCTCATTCTTAATGCTTATGCTATTTATAACATGCACACTTAACTCATCAACAATAATCCTTGATAAAAAACAAGGTATCCTTGATAGAATTAAAACTTCATCTAGCAAGCCAATAAATTATATCTTAGGAAATACACTTTTCAACTTTGGTATCGCATTCTTCCAAGCTTTATTTGCACTATTCATTGCTAAAGCATTTAATTTAGCTAATGGAATTTCTCTTATACAATTAGCACTTGTTGCACTTTTAATCTCTCTTGTAGCAACTACTTTCGCAACTTTAATGGGAACAATATTTGATAATGATTTATATGCAAATCTTACAGCTTCACTTGTTAGCTTACTACTATCTTTATTTGGTGGAACATTCATTCCATTTGAAAATATGCCTAAAGGACTCCAAGCTATTGGTAACTTCTCACCAACTAGATGGTTTGTTCAAATGACTTCTCAAACAGGAAATGCTATCTTACCATTTATCTTCTATACACTAATCTTTTCTGGGCTTATGATATTTATTAGCATTAACATCAGTAAAAAAAGACAGTAAACTTGGAGAACTAACTATGACAATTAATATAAAAGTAAATTCAAAAAGAAGGTATTATAACAGGCTAAATACTGTTATAATACCTTCTTATTTCTATATCTTCAACTCATATTTTTAAACTTATCTTATTAATATCTTTTTTCAAACTATACTTTCTTGATTATCTTACAATTTAATATTCCACCTTACTCTATATCCACTCTTCCTTTAAAATTCCCATTATCACTTTATCATAAAACTCTCCATCTCGGTAAAAAGCTTGTCTCATAGTTCCCTCATACTTAAAACCAGCCTTGATATAAGCCTTAACTGCTCCAATATTTTCACTTGATGCAGTAAGCATTATTCTATTAAGCTTTAAATCTTCAAAACTTCTCTTTACAATTTCCTTTGTTGCAAATGTTCCAATACCTTTTCCATGATATATTTTATCACCTATAAAGATAAAATACTCTCCTGATAAATTAGTTTTGCTAAAATTACAAATTCCAGCATACCCTATAAGCTTATTAGTAGCATTATCTACTATTCCCCTATTGTATGTAGACTTATCTTCTAACAATTTATCAAACCACTTTTCTATCTTTCCATCACTATCTAAAGTTTGAAAGACAGATGAAGAATACTTTATAACTTCCTTATCCCTTAACCACTTGAAAAAGTAATTTTTATCATCTGCTTTTAATTCTCTAAAACTAATTTTCATTTAAATTCTCCCCAATATGCACACCACATAAATTATCCTAAATTTCGCACCATTCTGTTTAATTAACCTCTAGATTTATAGAAATTTCTTTCAGTATAAAATTTTAAGGTTGTATAGGTATCACTCACTACAACCTTATTTCAATCACTCTTTAATGTTATTTATTTCATTTAATGAAAGTCCTGTAATTTTCTCTATAACTTCTACATCAATATTATTAACAAGCATACCTCTAGCCATATCATATTTCGCTATTCTAGCGCCCTCATCTATGCCATCTCTTTTTGCTTTGTTCAAAGCACTATTTTTATCTTTCAGAATTTTTGCACGAATTTCATATCGTTCTCTCTGTTCTTTGTCATTACTAATTTTTATAAGTTCATCTTTAGCTGCTCTTATTTCATCTACTGACATTTCAAGCTTTCTAACTTTATCACTCTCTGGATTCTTAAGAAATTCAATCCAATTTGCAAGCATACTCTTTTCGTCAGATTCATCTTTAAGCTTTGGAATTTCTATAAAATGAATTTCCTGTACATCTGTAAGTTCTTCATTTGTTGTTATCTCTTTAAGTCTATAACCATTATGGAACCTATCATTCTTAAGATATTTAAAGTTTAATATATTAATACAAACAGTTCTTCTAAGTTCTGAATAGTCATCCCCTTCTCCAAGCTGCTCCTCATATAATTTGCTCCAATAATATAAACTTCTTTTTATCATATTATATTCATTTTTAAGTTGTATTTCTATGTTTATAATCTCATTATTACTTGTTGTTGCTTTAACATCAAGCCTTGAAAACTTTTCTTCTATAAATCCTTTTTCTATATCTGTATTTTTAATCTCAACTCCTACAATAGGACATATTGTATCTAAGACTGCATTTAAAAAAGATATAAGTATTTTTGAGTTCTTCTCTGTTCCAAATATATTTTTAAATATAAAATCCATTTTTGGATCTAATAACCCTTTAAACAACGAAATCACTCCCTTATCATTCTTTGTATACCTTAATTATAACAAAATTACTATTAATTATAACCTGAAATACAAAAAATTCTCTTTTTATAAAAAACAGACCTGTATAAACAAGTCTGCTCTGCCTAAACTATAACCGCAATTTTTTATTTTCTAATATCACTTTCTAACAATTCTTCTCCTGCGATAATAACTGTTTCAATAATATTCTACCTTCTATCATACGTCTCTCTGCTTTAGTTGTATCTATATTAATAGCATCAGTTTTAGCTTTTTCAATTTATGTAATTAAATTTTTTGCAGCTATTGGGTTACCAATTTACGGAGTTATTTTACTAGCTGGGCAATATGTAAATATAAATGTTTATGGTAAGTACAATATCGTATTAATTCTTCTTGATATTTTGCTAATTGTACTTTATATAGGTCTTATTTTTACAACTATAAAAACAGTATTCAATCCTATTTATGATTAAACATAATAATTAAATTAGAGGTGCTTATATGATGAATATTACCAACAACTTTTTTATAAAAATAGTTGTTGGTCTTTTTATACTTATTGTAGGTTATATTACTACTATACAACCTACGATAAGTTTTATAGGACAGAGAAACCTTCTTTCTACCGGAACGAAGGTAATAAATACTCATACCCTTTTTGAAGATTTAAATTGAAACCTTCAAAACTTACCCAAGGTATCATTGATATTGAAAAACTATTCTGTGGTACATTAGGTTTTGCTATCATCTTTCTAACATGTCCAAACTCTTTTATATCCTCTTCATAGTCTTCACAGAACTCTTCATAATCTTCTGAATAAGTTGTCCAAATATTAGAAAAAGTTTCTGTTTCTTTATTGAAAATAGTATAACAAGGTAACATGTCATCAAAAACTCCAAGATTACCTTCCTTATCAATAGTTGTTCTAAACTCTTTATGTTCATTAACTACCTTAGTAATACAGTGTAGCATTGTTGGATATATCTTTTTATTTAACTTCTTAATCTTATTGACACTCCCATAGCTAAAGCCAAATGGGATTCTATAAGCTAATCTTAGTGTATTTCTACTAAAGAAAAATTTATAGTTAAGGGTATGCCATTACCCCTCCTAGAGCAGAACATATAGTTCTCTAGGCTATAACTCTGTTACCAAGTTATACAGTTGCGAATATCGGTTCACCGAATAGATTAAATTGTCCATCTTTATCAAAGTTGAAAGATTTCTCAACAATAGTTTTCTTCTTTGATGATTTTTTCTTTTCTTTAATCTTATCTTGAATAGATATATTGATTGCTCCAACTAAATCTCTATGTCTTTTATAACCACAAGTACATTCGTATTTTCTACCTTGTGCTTTGTTTCTAGTTTTACAAGCAGGACAAGTTTGACTTGTGAAAGCAGGGTCTACGTATTCCACGATAATTCCCTCTAATCTTGCTTTATATTCTATATAGTTAGATAATCTATAAAATGACCAGTTATGAATATTCTTAGCGTTTTTACGACTTGTTCTTGTCGTGCTTCTAATGTTAGAAAGTTGCTCCAACTTAATAACAGAAACATTATT
Source organism: Sarcina sp. (assembly GCA_051655925.1). GTDB lineage: Bacteria > Bacillota > Clostridia > Clostridiales > Clostridiaceae > Sarcina. Next base: position 14,308 of record JBOGAY010000071.1, read on the forward strand.
TTTCTTAGCAAAGTTTACAACTTCTCTACTAACCTTATGGTCAATATCATTCATAATTCTTTGCTCTTTATTGTCAATAGTTTTTATTGCTTTTGGCTTTTTTAACTTGCCTAGTTTTTGTCTTAAAGTTTTAAATTTTCTTCTAGTATATTTATTTTTTCTACCATTTCCAAAGAATTTAACTTTCCCATTAGAACAATAACTAGTAGCAGGAACAAGAATACCTAAATCAACTCCTAAAACATTCTCACCTAAAGACTCCTCACTTTGAGTTGTTATAGAAACTTGAGCCATATACTTATTTCCTTTTTTAGTTACTCTTAAAGTTCCAAGAGTATTTTTTATCAATTCTTTTGCTCTATCACTAATAATAGCTTTTATATCTATTTTTTTAGATTTTCCCTTTACGATAAAAGGCATAGAAATAGAATTTTCTTTTATAGAATAGTTTTGATTATTCCAAACACATACTGGTTTCTTTAAGACAGGAACAGTCTTATAATTAGATTTTTTAACTTTTTGAAAAACTGATTTACTATCTCTGATAGCTTGATTTTTAACTGCACTATTTAAAGGTGCAACGATATTGGCAGTTGTTTTTTTAGTTGTTTCTCTTAGTTCAACCATTTCTCCAACTAACTCATTAACAAGACTAATATACCCTAAGCTTGAATTATCTATTAATTGTTTTTGCTCTTTAGTTGGATTTAATTTTATTAATACTGTTAATGTGTTCTCCATATCGTTACATCTCCTTACCTTGTTTTTTGCTCTTCAACATATTTTTGAACTGTTTCACTACTAGCATTACCAGCAGTAGACACGAAATAACTTCTAGTCCAAAGACTAGGTATTCTTGAAACTTCTATAAATTCCTTTCTAATTATTCTACTTGTAGCACCTTTTATTTTTTGCATTATATCACTAGGAGCTAAAGTAGGAGGGGAATTTACAAACAGATGAACATGGTCTATATGACATTCCATAGCAACTATGACTATTCCATTCTGTTCGCAAATTTCCTTTACTAAGACCTTAAATCTTTCTTCTAATCCGTTGATTTTAAAAATCTTGCGTCTATATCTAGGACAAAATACAAAATGATAATTTATCAAAGATACAGTAGTTTTACTTCTTCTATATACATCTTTCATATACTTATATTATCACTATATTTGTATGTTGTCAATAGATACATACACTAAGTTGAAAAACAAAAAACGGGCAGAAATAAATTTCGCTCGTCGCTTATATCCAAGCACGACTAAAGTCGTGGGCTTTACGCTCAATTAGTGTACTATCTAAATTTACCGTCATACTATATGTGCATGGTATTCCTAAAAAATAATGTTCAAAATACTCTTTTCTATCCCAATTTTCTATATCAATAACCTTAAATTTCACTTCTACATTCCCCTTTCTATACTCTCTTTACTTATAATTATATAACAAAAAACTGCACTAAGAAATTTTCCTAATGCAGTTTCAATCTATTCTACTTTAAATTTTTCATATGAAAATCAAAGTGTTCTTCTATAAATGTTGATATAAAGAAGTAACTATGATCATAGCCTTCAACTTTTTTATATTCTACATTATTTTTTGCTTCTTTTGCATTATCAAGGAAAACTTTTTCTTGTAAATGCTCTTCATAGAAACCATCTTCTGTTCCTTGTGTTATAAGGATTTCTGGCATATTAGAGTTTTTAACAAGCTCTGCTGCATCCCATGATTTCCATGTATTTTTATCTTCACCAAGATAAGCTTTAAAAGCTTTAATTCCCCAAGGTTCATTCATAGGATTTGAAATTGGTGCAAATGCTGAAATAGCTTTAAATCTATCTGCATTTTTCATTCCAATAACTAATGCACCATGCCCTCCCATTGAATGTCCCATTATACTCTCTTTACCAGAGAAGTTTGGTACTAAATCTTTTGCTATTTTTGATAATTCTTCTGTAATGTATGTATACATCTTAAAATTATCTGACCAAGGTTTCTGTGTTGCATCAAGGTAGAATCCTGCACCTTGACCAAGGTCCCACATTTCATCATCAGCAACATGCTCACCTCTAGGAGATGTATCTGGCATTATTACTGCCACATTATGCTTTGATGCAAGTCTTTGAAATCCACTCTTTTGAGTGAAATTATCATCTGAACAAGTAAGTCCAGATAGCCACCAGATAAGAGAAATTTCTTTATTCCCCTTATTTTCTGGTAGATAAATACTAAATGTCATATCACACTTTAAAACTTCTGAATAGTGGCTATATTTATATTGCTCACCATTAAAACTTTTATGTTTTTCTAATTGTTTAAGACTCATATTACTTTTCTTCCTCAAATGTTAAGATTGTACGAATTGACTCACCTTTGTGAAGTAACTCAAATGCTTCGTTAATATCTGTGAAGTTTAAGTGATGTGTGATAAATGAATCTAAATCTATTTCTCCATCCATGAAGTCTTCAACCATTCCTGGAAGCTCAGTTCTACCCTTAACTCCACCAAAAGCTGAACCTCTCCATACTCTACCTGTTACAAGTTGGAATGGTCTTGTATGTATCTCTTGTCCTGCACCAGCAACACCTATGATGATACTTTCTCCCCATCCTTTATGACAACATTCTAAAGCTGACTTCATAACTTCAACGTTACCTATACACTCAAAGCTATAATCAACTCCACCATCTGTCATTTCTATAATAACATCTTGAATTGGCTTATCAAATTTCTTAGGATTAATAAAATCTGTAGCTCCCATTTTCTTAGCAAGTTCAAATTTATCTTCATTTATATCAATAGCAATAATTCTTCCTGCTTTTGCCTGTTTAAGTCCTTGAATTGCTGCAAGTCCAATAGCTCCAAGTCCGAATACAGCTGTAACAGCTCCTTCTTCAACTTTAGCTGTATTATGAACAGCACCTATTCCTGTTGTAACTCCACATCCAAGTAAGCATACTTTATCAAGTGGTGCATCAGGCTGGATTTTTGCAAGTGAAACATCAGCTACTACTGTGTATTCACTGAAAGTGCTTGTTCCCATGTAGTGGTAAACTGGCTCACCATTATATGAGAATCTTGTTGTCCCATCTGGCATTAAACCTTTTCCTTGAGTTTCTCTAACTGCACTGCAAAGGTTTGTTTTTCCTGATAAACAGAATTTACATTTTCCACACTCTGCTGTGTAAAGTGGAATAACATGATCTCCTGGTTTAACTGATGTAACTCCCTCTCCAACTGAAACAACTATTCCAGCACCTTCATGTCCTAAAACACTTGGGAATATTCCCTCTGGGTCACTACCTGATAATGTGAACGCATCTGTATGGCAAACTGAAGTATATAAAATTTTAACTAATACCTCATGTGCTTTTGGCTCTGCTACATCAATTTCTACTATTTTAAGTGGTTCTCCTGCTTTAAAAGCTACCGCTGCTCTACTTTTCATAATTGCAATTCTCCTTTTTCATCTCTTCTTTTGTTTTAAGTTGTGCAAATTTATTTTAAAATTTGAAACAACTCAAATCCATCTTTATTTTATTCCTCTCTATAATATCTTAACATAGCTATCTCAATAACTCCCTACTTATATTTTATCTTTATTATTAATATACTTTATAAAGATTTTATTTTGGAGGATTCATTTTGAGCAAAAAACATTCTCATCGCAAATTAAAAAGAGAAATTATTGAACTTATTTCTATAAATCCTAAAAGTTGTATTGCTTGTACCGCTTGTGCTATAAACTGTAAAAAGGTTACTGATATTTCTGTATTAAAATTATCTAATTCTGGTAAAAAAGCAATTATCCCTAAAAAAGGTACTTTTGATGCTAGTAATTGTATATATTGTGGTCAATGTACATTAGCTTGCCCTACTGGTGCTATAAGGGCACAAAATGACACAAATAAAGTTACTAATGCAATAACTAATAAAAATTTTATGGTTGCAATTTTTGCACCTTCATTAAAAGCAACTCTCGCAGAAGAGTTTAATTTACCTATTGGAACTGATGTATCTGATAAACTTCCTACTTCGGCTAGAAAACTTGGCTTTAATAAAGTTTTTGAAACTGATTTTGGTGCTGATTTAACTGTTGTTGAAGAAGCAAACGAACTTTTTGAAAGAGTAAATTCTAAAGCTACATTACCTATGTTTTCATCATGTTGTCCTGCATGGGTAAAATGGGTTGAAAGGTTCAGAAAAGATTTAATTCCTCATTTATCAACATGTAAATCACCACAGCAAATGTTAGGTGCATCTATAAAAACTTATTTTGCTAGTAAAAATAAATTAGATCCTAAAAATATTTTTATAGCTTCTATTAAACCTTGTACTGCTAAAAAATATGAAATTACTAAAGAAAACATGGGCAGAGATGACTATAGTGATATTGACTGTGTTTTAACTGTAAGAGAATATGCTAAGCTTTTAAAAGGACAATCCATAGATTTAAAAACTCTTACTTCTCAAACTCCTGATGTTATGCTTGGAGAATATTCAGGTGCTGCTACAATATTCGGCTCAAGTGGTGGAGTTTTAAGAGCTACTCTTAGAACACTTGCTTATTATTTTAAAGATACTAATTTAAATCTTATTAGAGATATTAAACTTACTGAACTTTCTGGATTTTCAGGTGTGAAGACTGTTGATTATAAAATAAATAATCTTACAATCAAAACTGCTGCTGTAAGTGGTCTTTCAAATTTAATTAATTTTTTGGACAGCGGTCTTTGGAAAAATTATCACTTTATAGAAGTCATGAATTGCCCTGGTGGGTGCATAAATGGTGGTGGCACTCCAAAGGTTGTTAAAAAATCTAATATCTCAGAAAAACATTGTATATCTTGTGGTACTTGTATAAAAAATTGTCCTGTTGGTGCTATTGAGTTTGACTCACTTAATGTAGCAAAGCCTGATTTAACAAAATGTGTTGGATGTGGCCTTTGTAGCACTATATGTAGAACTAATGCTATATCATTGGATTTTTATAATAAAAATAATACTAAATTAGATTCTAATTATTTAAAACTTAGAGCTAATGTTCTTGAAAATATTGATTCTAATTCTAAAATTAGATTTTCACATGAAAATAAAGAAATAAAAGAATTATATTCTTCTTATATTGGAGAAATTGGAGGTACTAAAGCTAAAGAACTTTTTCATACTAAATATAAATAATTTTATTTCTTGAATAATTTATAAAATTTTCAATACCTATAAAAAATTATAAAAGACCTAAACCTATGTTAAAACATAAGTTCAGGTCTTCATTTTTAATTTAAATTAAGCTGTTACCTCTTTATTCTTTTTAAATAATGAGTAGATAACTAATATAATTGATATTCCACCGACTCCTACTCCAAACTAAAACAATGCTGTTAAATCTTGTTGAAACATAAGATATCCACATGAAAGAAT
>JBOGAY010000072.1:0-3674 GCA_051655925.1 Sarcina sp.
CTAGCTATAATAGCTGAAGAGAAAGCTAGTAAAATTGTTAATTATAAAGAATTTATAATGAATATAAAAAATGAATTAGTTAAAAATTTATAAAAAGTATCCCTAGTATATACTAGGGATACTTTTTATAAATTAAAATAAATTATGCAATTTTTTCACTTTTCACTTTGCATGATTTTTGAATGTAATTTTTATACATTAGCTTTTGCTCTTTTTGAATGAAGTAATCCAAATTTTGACTTAAGCTAATTATTAAAGGATTGCTCCTTTTCATGAAGATTAAAAGAAAATCAAGAAGATATTTTCTCTTTTTTATTTTTTTATGTAAAGTTTTTCTGTTCAAATTTAATCCCCCCTTTTCAAACCAATATTAGACAAAAACTCTTAAAACTCAACTAAACTCTCTAAAAATATTATATATCACTTATAAAAATTTGTAAAATACTTATTTACTTCAATATATGTCATAAAATTACAATAAAATACAAATAATAACTTAAGGTGCTTAGAAATATATCGAAATACAGAAAAAACAGAAGATAAAGCATGTATAAACTCGTATATATATGTTGATAAAAATAATAAAAATAAGGTAAAATAAGATTAAGGGATAATATGTACACAAAAGGAGATATAAAAATGGAACTAAAGAAACTTACAGAAAGAATTAATGAACTAGCAAAAAAAAATAAAGAAGAAGGATTAACTTTAGAAGAGAAGCAAGAACAAGAAGTTTTAAGAAGAGAATATATAGATAGATATAAAAATAATTTAAGATCACAATTAGATCAAATAAAACCAACAGAAAAATAAAATATAAAAGGGTGATATAAAGTGGGAGTTACTGTAGAAAAACTGATAAAAGATTTTAATCTTGAGGTTATCCAAGAAGGAGAAGCTAATATACCTATAGATGTGCAAGATATAAATAGACCGGGTTTACAACTTGCAGGATTTTATAATTATTTTGCACCAGAAAGAATTCAAGTTGTAGGAAAAGCAGAATGGAGCTTTATAGATGATATGGCACCAGATCTTAGAAAAAAGAGAATAAATAAATTTTTTTCATTCGATATCTCTTGCTTAGTTATAACAAGAGATTTAGATGTGCCAGAGGATATATTAGCAGCAGCTATTAAAAATAAAACATGGCTTGTGAGAACTACTATGATAACAACAAAGTTTATAAGTAAGCTTACATTGTACTTATCAGATATGATGGCACCAGAAACAAGATTACATGGTGTTTTAGTAGATGTATATGGAATAGGAATGCTTATAACGGGAGAAAGTGGTATAGGCAAAAGTGAGACAGCATTAGAATTAATAAAAAGAGGGCATAGATTAGTTACCGATGATGCTGTTGATATTAAAGAAATTGATGGTGAGCTTATAGGAACTTCACCATATATTACTTTTGGAATGTTAGAAGTAAGAGGAATGGGAATTATAGATGTTTCAGCTTTATATGGATTAAGTTCTATTTTACCATCAAAAGATATAAAAATAATGATTCACTTTGAACATTGGAAAGATGATGGTGACTATGATAGACTTGGTATTAATAATGAATATGAAGAAATATTAGGTGTAAAGCTTAAAAAGCTTAGAGTTCCAATAAGACCTGGTAGAAATATAGCAGTTATTATAGAGGCTGCAGCGGCTAATTATAGATATAATCTAATGTCAAATACTAATCCAGTAGATATAATAGAGCAAAGAATGATTGAATCAAGAGAATAATTTATCAAAGGAGTAGATGATTTTATGGAAAAAAATTTGTTGAAAGAAAATAAATTAGCATGGGATTTTTATACAGATAATGAATTAGAAGAAGTTTTTAAATTAGGTGACAGATATAAAGAATTTATGTCTAGTGCTAAAACAGAGAGAGAATGTATTAATACATTAATTGAAAAAGCAGAGAATGAAGGTTTTAGAGATTTAAAAAAATTAAACTCTTCTAAAGAAATACTTAAAGCTGGGGATAAAATTTATCTTAATAATATGGGAAAAAGTTTAGCTATGTTTATTTTAGGAAAAGATGATATAGAAAGTGGTCTTAGAATTATAGGATCACATGTAGATGCTCCTAGAATAGATATAAAACAAAATCCTCTATATGAAGATAATGGGCTTGCATTAATGGATACACACTATTATGGTGGTATAAAAAAATATCAATGGGTTACATTACCATTAGCACTTCATGGAGTATTTGTAAAAAAAGATGGGACAAAAGTAGATGTAGTAATTGGAGAGGATGAAAATGATCCAGTTATAGGGATTTCAGATTTACTTATACATTTATCAGCAGAGCAATTAGAAAAAAAAGCCAAAACAGTTATTGAAGGAGAAGGTCTTGATTTACTTGTTGGTAGTATGCCTTTAAAAGGAACTGATGAAAAAGAAAAAGTTAAATTAAATATATTAAATATTCTTAATCAAAAGTATGATATAAATGAAAGTGATTTTATATCTGCAGAGCTTGAAATAGTTCCAGCTGGGAAGGCAAGAGACTATGGCTTAGATAGAAGCATGATAATGGCTTATGGTCATGATGATAGAATATGTGCTTATACATCATTTGAAGCTCTTTTAGAGTGTGAAAATCCAAATAAGACAGTAGTAGGGCTTTTTGTTGATAAAGAAGAGATTGGCAGTGTTGGTGCAACAGGAATGCATTCAAGATTTTTTGAAAATGCACTTGCTGATATAATTGATTTAATGGGCAATTATTCTGATTTAAAATTAAGAAGAGCACTTCAAAATTCAAAAATGTTATCAGCAGATGTAACAGTAGCGTATGATCCAAATTTTCCTAGTGCTGTTGAAAAGAAAAATACAGCTTTCTTTGGAAAAGGAGTAGTATTTAGTAAATATACAGGAGCTAGAGGTAAATCAGGGTGTAATGATGCTAATGCTGAATATATAGCGTATCTTAGAAATTTAATGGATGAAAATAAGGTTATATGGCAAACTTCAGAACTTGGAAAAGTAGACCAAGGCGGTGGTGGAACAATAGCATATATTTTAGCACAATATAACATGGAAGTGATTGATTGTGGAGTTGCACTTCATAATATGCATGCTCCATGGGAAGTTGCATCTAAAGCAGATATATATGAAACAAAAAAATGTTATAAAGTCTTTTTTGAAAGATCATAAAAATCACTAAATGGAACTCCTTCGAATATATTAAATTAGAAATATATTCGAAGGAGTTTTTTTATGAGTACAAAAAAATTTGATTGGAGTAGATTGAAAAATTACGGTCTTTGGATTTCAGTTTTTGCATTGATTCCAATGGTTTTAAATGGTTTTGGAGTTAAGGTTCTTCCAGAAAATTATCAAGCAATAGTTACATCAGTTCTTGGAATTTTAGTTGCTGCAGGTATATTAAATAATCCAACAACACAGAATAAAGGTTTCTTAGACGATGGAGAATAAACTTAATAAAATACATTCTTAGAATAAAAAAGCTCTCTTCTTTAGTAAATATATTGAAAAAAAATGAAAGATATATTAATATCTTATTATATATAAAATTTAGAAATATTTAACTAAGGGAGAGGGCAAAATGAAAGAAATAATAAATACAAATAATGCACCTGGTGCAATAGGACCATATTCACAAGGAATAAAAGTAGGGAATTTAGTCTTCACTTCAGGTC
>JBOGAY010000073.1:0-9023 GCA_051655925.1 Sarcina sp.
AATTTATCAAATGAAATTATCAAAGATAAATTAGATGAGAGTATTTATAAAAATATATATTCTAGGGCATATCTTAATAATCAAATATTTAATAAAGCATTTGATTATAAGTATGAAAAATTAATTGAATACAAAAGCAATCTTGAGGATGCCATTCTTTTAGGGATTAGAAAATCTAATGAGGATATTAAAAATTACTGTGATAATGATATTAAAATGAAAAGTCAGATAGAGTATAAAGAAAAATCATTAACAAAACTGCTTGAAAATTTAGAAAATAAAAAAAATGAAGATAATAATAATTTATATAATGGTAAAAATTTAATCTCTGATATTGCAATAAATATGATTCAATATGATATTAACAATCTTAAAAGAGAAATTGTAGATTTAAGAATAGCTGAGAATAAAAATAAGCTATCTAAAAAGGATATTGAAATATTAAAGTTATTAAAAACTAAAAATGTAAAAGAAGTAGGAAAAATAATTTTAGAGCAGCACTTGAAAGATCCTTATACAAAGGAATTATTAGATAAGGATTTTAATAAATACAATAGCTTATTTAAAGATGGTTATCAAAATATTTTAGAAGATGAAGTTCTGAATAAATCAATACTTAGGAATGTAAATAAAAATTTATATAATATAAAATTTCATAATGAAAAACACCAATATAGATTACATAGCAATAAGATTAAATCTTTAGTTACAGAGCTTTTTACTTATGATAAAGAAGAGTTTAACAAAGGGCTTTTTAAAAATGATGTAGATAAAGTAATAAAGCAAATAATAGATTTAAACTTTAAAAATTATTACTCACAAAGTGAACAGATTAAAGAAGAAGTAACATTGATTACTGATAAAATAATCAAAAATAAATATGAGGATATTTCTTCAGTATCAGATTCATTAAAAAAAATATATTTATCTTGTAAGAATGAGGTTAGGTCAAATAAAGAGATATTAGATAATAAGCTGTTTAAAAATTCTTTTTCAACTGAGTTATTTAGAGAAATTATTAAAATAAAAGAGATAAGCATAAAAAATGAAGTTGATAAGATAGAAATTTTGAATGCAGATATTATAAATAAACTTATATCTAAAGAATTTAGATTAAGTGATGAATTATCATCGGATTTATTTGAAATGTCCAAGCTTCTTAAAAGCAACAGGCTTAATATCTATGAGTTTCAAAGTGAAAGAATTAAAGAGCTTACTAATAATGTTTTAGATAAGATATTAAATAGTAAGTATCAAGTTCTAGGAAGCAGTGCAGCAAAGGATATAAATAAGCTTTATAAAAATTATCTTAATGAAGATTTATCAAAATTAAATAATGATAGAAGTTTTAAAAATATGTTGTGTAATAGGATTTTGGTTAATGCAACTACTGTAAAAAGAGAGTTCTATACCTACGAAAAATCAAAGGCTAAATTAGAGCAGATGAATGAAATAAATAAAAAGCATATAAAGAATAATTCTAAAAATCTTTGTTTAAATATAGCAGATGATTTATTTAAGATGACTAAGGAAGAAAATGAAGGCGAGTTTTTAATAAAGGGCTTAAATAAAAGGCTGGAATTACAGGCAAAAGCTAAGAAAAAGAAAGTATCAAATAATATAGAATTTTAAATTAATATAGAGTTTTAAATATTTAAAGTAAAGGTATAGGAGGAAAAATATAAAATGGATACAAAAGATGAAAAAGTAGTAAGTGATAAAAAGGAAGAGAAAATAGTAAATGATAAAAAAGATAATAATGAAATAAAAGATAAGATAGAAAAACTACATAAATTTTTAGTAGATGAAATTAAGTCATTTAAGGAAAATACAAAAGCCTATATGAAGTTTTTAGATTTATTTAGAAGGAATTCATATAGCCTTAATAATAATTTATATATTAATGAGCAGTTAGTGCAGAAAAATGAAGCACTTGGTGAGGAATATTATAAAGGCAATCATATGACTACTTTTAAAGGCTGGAAAGATCTTGGATATTCAGTTAATAAAGGTGAAAAAGCAGTACAATTATTCTTTCCAAGAAAAGTTGATTATTTTAGAGATGAAAATAATGAGTTTAAACTATTAAGGTATGCAAATAAAGAGCAAAAACAAAAAATAGCAAGTGGTATTTTAGAAAGTGGAACATATAATACTTATTTTGCGAAAGGTGCATTGTTTGATATCAGGCAAACTAATTGTCCTGAAAGTGAAGTAGAAACAGTAATGTCTAAATTAACACCTCAAAGGCTTGAAGAAGTTGATAATAAAAAGATGGACTCGTTAATTCAGGATTTACAGGAGCATCTAAGGAAAGATGGATTCAAAGTAGAATCTAAATATATAGATAATGGTGCAAAAGGCTATGTTACAACTAACAAAGAAATAGTATTACATAGTGAAAATACTAATACTCAAAATTTTAAAACTTTACTACATGAATTAGCACACTGGAACTCAGAGCATTTAGGTGAGAGAAGAAATGAGATAAGTCGTGATATGAGAGAAATTGAGGCCGAGAGCATTGCATATATTGTTTGTAAAAATCAAGGTGTGGATACATCGGATTATTCATTTGCATATCTTCATGGATATGGGAAAAATCATGTAGATGAAGATATTATAAAGAGTCAAATTATGATAAAGAAAATTGCTAATGATATAAATAATACCTTAGATAATTTATATCAGCTAAGACTTGAAAAAATAAGCTTACAAAAAGAAATAGAAGAAAAGTATGGAGAGTTAAATGTAAAGATATTAAAATCAGAAAATCTAAATATTAAAGAAGGTGAAATTTTAAGTTTAAAATCATTAAATAAGTTAGTAGAAGAAAGAGGAATAAGCAGTGATATTAAAATTGGAATTCTAGATGAAGAAAATAAAAAGGTAGTTTCTTTTGAGCTAAAAAATAATAATGAAAAAAGCAGTATTTATGAGCAAATAAATGGATCAGATAAATTGAAAAGCATAGTAGATAATAAAATTAAGACAACTACACCAGTAAACTTAGTTGAAAGTAAGTTAACAATAAGGTTTACAAACAGTTCAATAAGCGTTGAAATGTAAACTATAGAAGTTGAAATGTAAACTATGGGAGTTGAAACAGTATGCATAAAAATTTATATTTTGAATTATTTGATTTAATAAAGCAAAAACCTATTATCTTAGTAGTTATTATTTTAATTATATTAATAATTGTTATTTTAGTTACTTTAAATTCAAAACAAAGAAATTTAGAGGGCGTTAAAAATAAAAGAGTTGGTAATAATCAAATGGGATCAGCTAGATTTATGAATGAAAAAGATAAATTAAAGTATTTTAAAAAAATAGAATACAATCCAAAGCAGTGGAGGGATAATCCAAATACCAGACCTAAAGAGCAGGGAATGATATGGGGGCTTACAGGTTATAAAAGTAAAAATGGAAAAAGATATACATTATTAGATGCAAGCGATAGTAATACGCTTTTAATTGGACCACCAGGTATAGGTAAAACAAGTTTTTTTCTAATGCCACAAATAGAATATGCAGCTGCAAGTGGTCAAAGACTCCTAATAACAGATACGAAAGGTGATATTTACAGAAATCTAGGAAATGTAATGAAGGAGAAATATGGCTACAATATTATTTTAATAGACTTTAGAAATCCTACTAGAGGTGACAGTTTTAATTTTGTGGAGCTAGTAAATAAATATAATGACTTAGCACAAGTAGAAGAAAATCCATTTAAAAAAGTTAAATATCAATCATTAGCAGAAAAAAATGCAAAAATAGTAGCAGAAACTATTATAAATAGTAGCGGTGGAGCAAGTGGTAATAATGCTTATTTTTATGACACAGCAAAAGGAATATTAACATCTACTATACTTTTAATATCTAAATATGGAGATAAAAAAGTATTAGATGATGATGGAAAAATAATAGAGCATGATACAAGACATATAGTAAGTGTTTTTAAGCTTATACAAGAGATGTCAGAGTTTGAAAGTAGCGATGATGATACTAGAAGTGAAAGCAAGTTTACAAAGCTTATAAACAGGCTAGATGAGAATGATAAAACTAAATGGTTTGCAGGTGCTAGTACAAAAGTAGATATCAAAACAGCTAGTAGTTGCTTTTCAACGGCATTAACTATACTTACAAAATTTATAGATACAGAAATAGAGCAAATTTTGTGCTTTGATTCAAAATTTACTATGGAGGATTTTGTTAAAAATAAAAGTGCTATATTTGTTACGTTACCAGAAGAAGATACAACAAAATATTTTCTTTTCAGCTTACTATTAAATCAGGTTTATGGACAGTTGCTTCATATAGCAGATGAGCAATATGGTGGAAAGTTTGAGAATACAGTAAGATTATTTTTAGATGAATTTGGTACATTACCTAAAATTGAAGGTGTAGAAGTAATGTTTACAGCATCAAGAAGTAGAAATATATTATCAGTACCTATTATACAGATGCTATCACAGCTCAAAAAGTATAAAGAAGGAGAAAATATGATAAAAGATAGCTGCAAGAATATATTGTTTAGTAATTTTTCAGCTATATCAGAAGATGCACAAAAGTTAAGTAAGGCTATGGGGAAATACACAACCCAAACAGGATCATTAAGTAGGTCAGAGAAAAAGAATAGTATATCCTATAATATGAGTGCTAGAGAGCTTATGACGGCAGATGAGATATCAAGACTTGAGATGGGGAAGTTTATACTAATGAGAAGTGGAACGTTTCCTTGTAAGCTGGATATACCTCTATTTACATATTGGGGTGTTACATGTGGACAAGAAATAGAAACAATTAAAGAAATTAAAAAACCACGCTTTATAAATGTATTTAACCTTGAAAATAATTTAAGTACATACACTGCTCAAATAGTACGAGAAAATGAAGAAGAACTTGTAAATAACTGCAATTTAACGGAAGAAGAAAAATTTAATACCTATGATGAGATTAAATTAGAGGATTTAAATGAAAGAAATGAGGATGAGAAAATGAATGAAAACGATATTATAAAAGATATAGAAGAAGAAATGATAGAATATGATGAAATGATAATAGAAGAAGCTAATAAATATAGAGAAATGGGATTATCAGATGAAGATATAAAAAACAAAATAGAAGAAAATATCAATATAGAGCTTGATGAAGATATAAAGTTTACAAATTTTAAGATGGATATTTAAATAGAGGAGGAACTAACTATAGTTGAGAGAATAGAAGTATATTTTCTAAATAGAGCTTGTAAGAAGTTATATAGAAAATTAAATATCTGTAAATATAATATTTATCTTAACACAGAACATTGGAAATTCTTTTCGACTGAAAAAAGAAAAAGTGAAGCTTTCAGATGTGAGAGATGTGGTGATGCAGGATATGAGGTGCATCATAAAACTTACAAGCAGAGGGGATATGAAACTTTTTCTGATGTATTATGCCTATGCCATCAATGTCATATGAAAATACATAAAGGAACACCAGCACATCTAGATAGCAGATTTAAATAAGCTTAAAAAAGAAATTTTAAATATAGTTAGGAGTATAAGCAAATGAAAAACTTCCTTATAGTAAAAAGAATTAAATGGATTTAAACAAAAGAAGTGCAGTAATACTTCCTGCTATAATAATAGGGATTCCACTACTTATTATATTTAATTTAATAATAGGAACAAAAATAGTTATAAAAGTTTACTGTGATATTTATAATTTAAATTATAATAATATGGAAGTAATAACAAAGATATACGATAAAAAAGAATTCATAGGAAGTGTTATAGGAGATGTATTAACTTTAATAATTTTAATAATTATATTTATGATTGTAAATAAAGAAATTGTTCTTCAAATAAAATCAAAATTTAAAAGATTTAAAATAAAAGATATAAAAGTAAGTATGGTAGCTATATTCTTTTTAGTTTGTATATCCAAAGCCGTAATGACACTAGGTAATTCTTCAAGTAACGAAAATATCTATATATCAAAATCGTTAATAGAGATATTAGCAGTGATATTTATAATTCCAATTTTAGAAGAAATCATATTTAGATATTTTATTTATATAATATTGAAACAACATTTAAATAAAAATATAGCGATTATAATACAAGCTATCTTGTTTGGATTTGTACATATGGCAATGAATTATGGTGATTTTCTTCAAGGCGTGTATACATTCATTTTAGGAATAATACTTGGTATAATATATAGCAGGAAAGAGAATTTAAATGAGGCTATAGTTATTCATGTATGGTTTAATATTTTAGGTTTATTTTTATAATCTTATATAAGATACTCTTAAATAAAAAATAATAGTTTTAACGACTACTTTAAAACTATATTTTCATACTTAAATTAATCTTTTGTAATTCTAGTTCTAGCAAAAGATTAATTTCATTTTATCATAATTTTATCTCTTTTTAACTGCATCATATTTTTAGAAACTTATATATAGTTAATATATTTTTAAAATTAATACTTGCACTTTAGTGGACACAAATATAATATATAAAAACACAATAAATTCTAGGGAGGTAATTAAATAAATAAATTCAAAATGGGGGAGATGACGAAGTACGTGTAAAAACCGGAAGTATCTTTTCGTAATCTATTGATACCACTGGTTTTTACGATTTATTTTTTTGAGTCAAATTCATTAACTCTGCGATAAAATGTATTTGCTTTTAATTCTAATAATTTCATCGCTTTAACGGCTGTAATATTCCCTAATTTCCACTCATTATAAATTTCCTCAAAGTTTTCACCAGGATTAATCTTCCGTCTACCAAATTTAACACCTTTTTCTTTTGTTATTTTATACCGTCTCTTTGTCTTTCTTTTAGTATAACTCTTTCATTTTCAGCCATATAACTAAGTAGTTAAGGCATTATATCTGAAATTAGAGTTTCTAAACCATTCATATCTTTATATTTTGTAGTATCAATTAATGGCAGATCTAAAATTAAGATATCTACTTTTTTAATTTTAACAAGTTCAGCCCATTCCTCTAAAGTCATTTGCTTATTTCTACTTAATCTATCAAGTGATTTTATATATAATATATCCATTCTCTAAGTATCCTTTTTAAAAGTTGATATTCTAGTCTTTTAAGGTTTGTACCACTAGCAACTTCTAGAAAGAGAGAATCATCTTTAATTCCTAGATTTTTTGCTTCTACAAATTATCTATCTAATGTTTGTTCTTTAGTACTTAGTCTACCCCTATAACAGTAAACTTATTCAAGTGAAAAAGCACTATTATAGATTTATAGTAAATATATTGTTTTTTTATAAAATAAGTAGTATTATGAATTTTAAGGAATATAATTACAGTTAAATAGGGGGAAAAGATGAGAAAAAAACTTAAATTAACAAGTTCTGATATAGCAACTTATGTTTATGAGTCGTATCCACTAGGGATAATGAAAGCAAATGGGGAAGAATATAAAGAATGGATGCTAAGTAATTATATTCAGTTAAATTCTCATGATGATAT
This sequence comes from Sarcina sp., assembly GCA_051655925.1. Classification (GTDB taxonomy): domain Bacteria; phylum Bacillota; class Clostridia; order Clostridiales; family Clostridiaceae; genus Sarcina. The sequence goes on from JBOGAY010000073.1 coordinate 7,495, forward strand.
AATTGGAAATAAGGAGGTTTTTCTTGCATTCTATGATGATGTTGGAATAAAGTCTCCTTTTTTAAAGATTCAACATTTTTGCTGGTCTATAATGTCACAATATCAATTGAATTTTGTGGAGTTTTTTAAACAGAATATTGATATAGGTTGTTATTTATATTTTAAGGTTGATGAATATTATATTCCTAATAGACAAGCTTATAAAAAGTATCGATATTTGCATGATATAATGATTATTGGATATGATGAAGAGAGATTTATAGTAACAGGTTACGATAATAAGGGGCTGTGTAGGGAGATGAAAATACCGTATAGTGTATTTATGGAATCATTAAATAGTAATAAACCAGATATAAGTAAGAATGAATGGGAAGATGATATTTTTTTTATAAAATATGTAAAAGCAGATTATAAATTTAATATAGAAGCTGTAAAATTTGCATTATATGATTATCTTAATTCAATTAATAGAGTTGAGAAATCTAGTAGGTTTTCAAATCCTCTTGAAGATACAGTATATGGACTTGATATATATGATAAAGTCGTAAATTATCTAAAAATAATTAAAGAAAATGGGAATATATTTATTGGTGGAGTGAATATTGATAATAGGGTATTTAGAATTATTATGGAACATAAAAATATTATGCTTAAAAGAATAGAATTAATTAAAGTGCGATATAGTGGATTCGACGACATATACAATAAATATATTGGGGTTGATAAAAAAGCAACATTAGTACACTTGCTTGCTATAAAATATGAAATAACTGCCAATAAGAAAATTCTTAATAAGTTAATTAATTTAGTTGAGCAAATAAAATATGAAGATAAAGAGATTTTAGGAGAATTATATAAGCGTATATAAAATGTGTTAAAGGTAGCTAAAGTATTCATAAAAATTGAAAAGAGAATAAAATATTAAAAAACTAAGCCTTGTGAAACATATAATTAGTCAAGGTGATTTAAAAAAAGACCTTAAATTTATAGGCTAAGAAGATAATTTCGGTATTGAACCGGAGTCATCTTTTTTTTATTTCGCTGAGATCTATGATTGTTATGCTAGAGGATATAATATTTAATTTTAGCTATATCAGCTCAATATATAGAGGGCTTGGTACTCTACGTAGATTAGTATACTATAATATAAAGGAAAAGAATACAAATATAACACAAATCTTATTATAGTTTAAAATAAGTTGAATTTCATAAATCTAAAGTTAATAATGATAAAATAGAGAATATTATTAATCGTGAATTTAGTAAGAGAGAAAGACTAGAGGTGGTGGTTAGTGCTCAAGCTACGTTAATGTTTGTTTTTTATTCATTAAATTGCTCCCAAAACACAACTAAAAATTCTTCCAGCCAAACATGAATAATTTTATTTATGCATAAAAATAAAATTATTGGGTAAGCGTTTTTAACCACGCTTTAGTTTCTTTTAATCTATAAGATGTTCCATTCATATTTATAACAAATGACTTATGAGTCAACCTGTCGGTTAAAGCCGCAGTCATAACTGGATCACC
>JBOGAY010000074.1:0-4335 GCA_051655925.1 Sarcina sp.
TAATAGTTAATAATTATAGGAGGTATTTATGGATATTAATGTTTTAGAAAAAGAAAGACAGATTCTAAAAGATACTAAATTATGGTTAGATTTAGAGATAGAGAGAATAAAAAAAGAAGAAAATGATATGAAAGAGAGAGTTAGTGCTCTTGAGAAAGATAGTAAAGGTGCATATAATCAAGAATTAGATATAAATAAAAAACTTTATAATATAGTTAAAAAAAATATGATCTCATATGAAGAGGCAAGAGAAAAGCCATATTTTGCAAAAATAGATTTTAGAGAATATAGAAAAGATCCTGAAACTTTTTATATAGGCAAAACAGGTCTTGGGGATATGGAAAATGGTGAAGAGAAAGTTATTGATTGGAGAGCTCCAATTGCTGATTTGTATTACAGTGGAACACAGGGTGAGGCATATTATGTAGCACCAAGTGGAGTTATAGAAGGTGAACTTAAAACTAAAAGAAAGTTTTTATTTAATAAAAATAATGATATTGAAAAGTGCTTTGACGAGGGGATAAATGAAATTATATTAAAAGCACAAGGGGATGAAGAAAATGTACTTATAGATGAATTCCTTAAAGTAAACCTAGAAGAAAGTACAGGTAATAAACTTAAGGAAGTTGTTGCAACAATTCAAAAAGAGCAAAATGATATTATTAGAGCTGATAAAAGCTTTCCTATGATTATACAAGGATCAGCAGGCTCAGGAAAAACAACAGTAGCACTTCATAGATTAGCTTATTTAATGTATAGACATAAGGAGAGTTTAACAGGAGATGACATTCTTGTAGTAGCACCGAATAAAATTTTCTTAGATTATATATCGGAAGTTTTACCTAATTTAGGTGTTGATAAAGTACCACAAATGACATTTGAGGAACTGGCTATTAAAAGATTAGCACTAAAAGGTAGTTTAATAAGTAAAGATAAAAAACTTGTTAAAATTATAGAAGATTCAGATAAAAATGAAATGAAATATATTAAAAATGAAAGTAAATTAAAAGGTACTTTAGGCTTTAAAAGTCTTTTAGATAGATATATAAGAGTCTTAGAAAGAAATGATAGTCAAATAGATGATATTAAAGTAGATAAATATTCTTTATTTAATAGCAATGAAATAAAAAGATTATTTTTAAAAGATTTAGTTAATTATCCTATAAATAAAAGAAAAGATGAAATAAAAAGATATTTTGAAAAAAAATTAGGACAGAAAATATTAGATGTTTTAAATAAAGTTGATTTTCAATATGAGTATACAATTTCAAGAACTAAAAAAATAATAGAAGATGAAGTTGAAAGAAGAAGAGAAGTTATAAAACTTTATGATGAAAGAGATAATAAAAAAGTGGAAATTAAAAAAGAAGCAAAAGCAGCTTTCAATAAATATTTTGAAGATTGGAAAGGGATAAGCACTAAAAATATTTATGCTGAATTATTTACAGATGATGAAATATTGACAGAAGTAACATCAGGTAAAATTCCACAAAAGTTAGTTGAATATATAAAAGAAAATCTTAAAAATAATTTAGATAGTAATTTAATAGATACAGATGATTTAGCAGCAATGTTATATCTTGAATTTAAAATTGCAGGATTAAATGAAGAAGATATGTTTAAACATATTGTAATTGATGAAGCACAAGATTATTCACCACTTCAATTAGAAGTTATTTCTATGATGAGTAGAGGAAGAAGTTTGACTATAGTTGGTGATATTGGACAAGGAATTTATTCATACAAAGGTATAAACTCTTGGGAGAATATTCTTGAAAATCTTTATAAAGAAAAAGGTATTTATAAAACACTAACGCAAAGTTATAGAAGTACAGTAGAGATAATAAACTTTGCTAATAGAGTACTTAAAAAACAAGAAAATTATCCTAAGCCTGCTATTCCTGTACTAAGACATGGAATGGAACCTCAAATTAAAGAGTTTAAAGTAATAAAAGATTTTGCTGAAGAGGTTGATAAAATTGTAGAAAAAGTAAAAGGTGAAGGAAAAATATCTGTTGCAATAGTATGTAAAACTCTTAAAGAATGTAAAAGGCTTAAAGAAAATATAAAAAAATATTCGAAAAATGAATTTATAATAGTTAAAAATGACGATAAAAAATTAGAGTTAGACTTAATTATAATACCATCATATTTAACTAAAGGGCTAGAATTTGATTGTACGATAGTTTATAATCTTAATGAAGAAAATTACTCTGATAATGAGTTAGATAAAAAACTGCTTTATGTAATTTTAACAAGAGCATTACATTATGAATATATATTTTATAAAGGTGAAGTATCTAATTTAATAAATGAATAGGAGGAAAATAGAAGATGGAAGAAAAAAATATAATGGCTTTTAAAGATATGGAAGGTAATAAAATTGAATTTGAGGTAGTTGCAGAAATATATCTTAATGAAGAAACTGAAAATGAAAAAAAATATTTATTACTTTCACCATTAGAAGATGGGAAAGAAGATGATATGTTTGCTTTTAGAGTTGATATAACAGAAGTAGGCGAAGAATTTAATATTGTTGAAGATGATGCTGAATTCAATGAAGTAAAAAAGGCTTACAAAGATCTTTTATACTAGGGTATAGATGATAAATATAAAAAAATATTTAGAGGAAAATAATTTTGAAATAATTTCAACAATAGCAAGTGAGATAATAATTGCATATAATTTTGACTTAGTGGAAATGGATGCAGCAAAATCTTTTTTAAATACTGAAGAAATAATTTCAAAAGAAGATAAAGAAAAAGAGTATCAACAATATCTAGAAGAAATAGCATCAGATAATCTAGAGGATACTTTAGACGAAATTTTAGAGGAGCTTGATATAAAATTAAGTTTTGAAGTACAAGAATTTGCAGAAAATAAGCAATTTTTTGTGATAAAAAAATAGAATTAAAAAGTGTAATTGTTTCCTTGACTTCTATTTTAGATTTGATATAATATAAACATAAGGACATCCTAGAATGTTCGCGAAGCTTATAAATTCAACCTACATGATAAATACGGGATTTATAATAAACTTAAAGATGTCACGCTTCGAGGAAGAAATTCCAATGCTGAAGATAACAGAAATAAGTTGCATGAAGCCCACCTGCGAGACGCAGGTATGAATAAATAAGTGTGACGGCATTTCGGGAGTTAGTATGAGATTTAAACCTCTGTAGTAATACAGAGGTTTTTTATTTGGCATTCTAATAAAATATTCCCAAAAAAACCAAAATAAGGTATAATTATTTAAAAGGTTTTTAGGGGGTTATTAAATATGAAAAAAATTAAAATGATAGTACCTTTAGTTGAAATGGATGGGGATGAAATGACTAGAGTACTTTGGAAATGTATAAAAGAGGAGCTGATACTGCCATTTATTGATTATAAAGGTGAGTATTATGATTTAGGATTAGAAAATAGAGAGAAAACCAATGACTTAGTTACAAGAGAGTCAGCAGAAGCTACAAAAAAATATGGAGTTGCTGTAAAGTGTGCTACTATAACACCGAATAAGGAGAGAGTTAAAGAATATAATTTATCGCAAATGTGGAAAAGTCCAAATGGAACAATAAGAGCAATTTTAGATGGGACTGTTTTTAGAGAACCTATTATAGTAAATAATATAAAACCACTTGTTAAAGGATGGAAGAAGCCTATAGTTATAGCAAGACATGCCTATGGAGATATATATAAAGGAACTGAAATAAAAGCAGAAAAAGGCGATAAAGTTTATTTAACAATTGAAAATGAAAAAGGAGTTATAAAAACAGAAGTTTTTAGTTTTGAAAATTCAGATGGTGTAGCTCTAGGAATGCATAATACAGAAAGTTCGATTAGAAGTTTTGCAAAATCATGTTTTGAATATGCTTTAGATAGTAAATTTGATTTGTGGTTTTCAACAAAAGATACAATTTCAAAGACTTATGATCATACATTTAAGGATATTTTTGCAGAAATATATGAGAATGAGTATAAGGAAAAATTTGAAAAATTGAAAATTGAATATTTTTATACATTAATAGATGATGCAGTAGCTAGAGTTGCAAGATCGGAAGGTGGATTTATATGGGCTTGTAAAAATTATGATGGAGATGTTATGTCAGATTTAGTTGCAACAGCATTTGGTTCACTTGCCATGATGAAATCTGTATTAGTTTCACCAGATGGATATTATGAATATGAGGCAGCTCATGGAACAGTTCAAAAACATTATTATAAATATCTCAGAGGAGAAGCAACTTCTACAAATTCGGTAGCTACAATATTTGCATGGACGGGAGCTCTGAAAAAAAGAGGAGAACTCGATAATATTTTAGAACTTATTGAATT
>JBOGAY010000075.1:0-3261 GCA_051655925.1 Sarcina sp.
AATCCATATTTAGAGTTTTCGGTACTTACAGGGATATTAAGAGTAGCTAAAGAAAGTATATTTTCAGGACTAAACAATCTTGCAGTATCAACAATTTTAGATAGAGATTTTAATCATTTTGGTTTAACTGAAGAGGAAGTAGAAGAGTTATTAAAATACTATGAATTAGAGTATGAATTAGAAGAGGTTAAAAAATGGTATAATGGATATAAGTTTGGAAATAAGTTAGTTTATAATCCATGGTCATTAATTAATTTTGCTAGTAAAAATGAGTTAAATCCTTATTGGGTAAATACAAGTGATAATACCTTGATAAAACAATTATTGACTAAAAACGATGAAAAGGTATTTGAAGAGTTAGAGCTAGTATTTAAAGGTGAAACAATATGGGAAACAATTTCGGAGAATATAATTTTTGATGATTTAGATAATATAAATACTATTTGGTCTTTAATGTTATTTTCAGGATATTTAACATATGAAGATGTAAGAATTTCTACAATAACTGGACTTAAATCATATTCCTTAAAAATACCTAACCAAGAGATTAAAAGTTTCTTTAGACAAAGTTTTATAGAAACGTATACAAAAGGAGATGTACATTTTTATGGTCTTATGATGGAAGATCTGTTTTTAGGGAATCTAACTTCATTTGTGAATAGATTTAAAAAAATGTATGCCTCAGCTATAAGTTATCATGATACAGGGGATAGTGAAAAGTACTATCATCACTTTATGCTAGGTTTACTTTTAACATTAGGAGATAAATATATAATAACTTCTAATAGAGAAAGTGGATATGGAAGATATGATATAGCTTTAGAACCTAAAGATAAAAGAAATTATGGGTTAATATTTGAATTTAAAATAGGGGACAAAAACTCTATTGAAGAGAAAGCTAAGGAAGCTTTAACTCAAATAAATGAAAAGAAATATGATACATCTATGAAAAATAATGGAGTATCAAAAGTTATAAAGATAGGAATGGCTTTTAGTGGAAAAGATATGGCTATTGAAAGTGAAGTTGAGTAAATAAAAAAGTTGTAGAGTGAAAATCTACAACTTTTTTCAATTTTTTAAAATTTAAATAGTTCAACAATGTTAATATCTAAAGCTTTTGCAAGTTGATCTATTTTTTCTAGAGATACACTTTTTACTCCTCTTTCAATATCACTAATATAACTTCTATCAATATTAGCAAGTTCTGAAAGTTTTTCTTGGGTTATTTTTTTTTGGTTTCTAATTTCCTTTAAACGTTTTCCAAATTTTATTTTTATATTCATTTTTTAATTTTATGTTATTGTTTTAAAAAAACCAATAGACTATAGTCTACAAAAATGTTATTATAAACATAAAAAAGGAGAGAGTATAATGAAGAAAAAACTTCCAATAAATATAGATGATTTTAAAGAAATAATTGAAAGAAACTACTATTATGTAGATAAGACAGACTTCATAGATGAAATTTTAGAAAAAAGAGTGGCTGTAGAATTAATAGCAAGACCTAAAAAATTTGGAAAAACTCTAAATTTAAGTACATTAAGATATTTTTTAGATAAAAAAGATGCTGAGTATAATAAAAAACTATTTACAGGATTAAATATAGAAGCATCACGAAATATGAGTGAACAAGGAAAATATCCAGTAATATATATTTCTATGAAAAATATGCCTGTGGAAACGTATGATGAATTTTTAGAAGAGATGAAAAAGAGAATAAGAGATTTATATAAAGAGCATATTTATATAAGAGAAAGTTTAAATGAATATAATAGAAGGAAATTTGATGAAATTTTATTAGATGAAGAAAAAGCTTTTTATAAATGGACTCTAATGGATTTATCAATTTTATTGGGAAAATATTATGGAGAAAAAGCTATTATTTTAATAGATGAATATGATGCTCCAATGTTAGATGCATTTGGAAAGGAATCTTTAGGAGATATAAAAAGTTTTTTAATGAGTTTGTATGGAAGTGGATTAAAGGATAGCCCATGTAAATTTGCAGTTATTACAGGAACAACAAGGATTATAATGGACGAAGTTAATAACTTAGCTGCATCTACAATTTTTGATAAAAACTTAAAATATTTTGGAATTTCAGAAAAAGAGTTGAACGAAATTTTGAAAGAGTATGATTTAACAGACAATTTAGAAGAGATTAAAAAATATTATTCAGGATATGTTATTTCAGGAGAGATAGTGTATAATCCATTAGAGATATTTAGATACTGTTTAATTCCTCAAGTTGGAGATATGTATGACACTGGTCTTGAAAAACTTTTAAAAAATTTAATAAAAAAAGAGTTGGAATTAGATATACATGGATTTAGTTTTAGAGATTTTAAAGAATTTTGTGAAGAGTTTAAAATCAGTTGGGAAGAGTCGGTTATTCTAATTATAGAAAAGAATGGTAAACATTGGTTTTCAAAATTTTTCACATTACTTATAGCAGCAGGTTATTTGACAATTAATACTAAGAAATCTAAAAATGAAGATTGGAATATCCGAGAGTTTATTGTAACAAATGAAAAAACTAAAAAAGATCTATTGAAAATATTTCGTGAGGAACTCTTCACCTGTAGAATCTGAAAAAATAGAAATGGATTTTAAAGGTATGGTATAATATAAGAAAAATAGATATGAAAAAGGAATAAAAGATTGAGGTGAAATTAAATATTAAAAATCAGATAGAACTTTCAAAAGTAGAGGAGAAGATTAGTAAACAAAAAGCTAAACAACTTTTTGACTCTGGAGATATTAAAGCAGTGCAAATAGGAACTTTTGAGGGACTTCAGTATATTCACAAATATTTATTTGAAGATATATATGATTTTGCAGGAAAGTTAAGAACAGTTAATATAGCTAAAGGAAATTTTCGTTTTGCACCTTTAATGTATCTTGAACACTCGTTAAAATATATAGACACTATGCCTGAAACAACATTTGAAGAGATTGTTGAGAAATATGTTGAAATGAATATTGCTCATCCTTTTCGTGAAGGAAATGGAAGAGCAACTCGTATATGGCTTGATTTGATATTAAAACAAAATATCAAGCAAGTAATTGATTGGAATCTTGTTGATAAGGATGAATATTTATCAGCTATGGAAAGAAGTGTTATTAAAGATATTGAAATTAAATACCTTTTAAAAGCAGCATTGACTACTGAAATTAATGACCGTAATCTATTCATGAAAGGAATAGATATCAGTTACTACTACGAAGGTTATAGTGAATTTACTACAGAAGAGTTATAAA
>JBOGAY010000076.1:0-13479 GCA_051655925.1 Sarcina sp.
AGATTCTTAGAAATATTTAAGGAAAGTAGATCTAAAAGAGAGTTAACTAATTTAGAAATGTTTATGGAAATAGATAGAAGAAGTATAAATTCATTTTTTGAAGTAAGTTTAAAAATAGGTCAAGAAAAGTTATACGTAGTTAAAGATATATTAGAATTTTTAGAGTGTAGAAAAGAAGAACGTGATTATACACTTGGAAAGCAGTTTACATATAATATTAAGACAAAGTACTTTTCAGAGGAAAATGAGAGATTGTTAAATATTTTAGAGAATAAAATTTTAAGTTTAGATAGACTTAAAGTTTCTTATGGTGCAAGAGGAATTAGAAGTGTAGGAGTTAAGGGGAAAGTTATAAGATTACCTTTAGAGGCACTTGCTAGCTTTTTAAAAGAAGTTGAATTTACACAGTTTAATTTAATATTAAGTGGAGAAGTTTTTGAAAATAGAAGGGCTAGAGTTAAAGACTTGCCATTAGAATTTATTTTAAAGTATGAAGATGAGATAGAAATAATAGCAAAAGAGTTTGATGCTTTAACAGAGAATAATGATGTTTTCTATTTTGAAGAAGATTTATATGTTCCAAGTTATAAACAAAATAGTTATTTTTCTAAAATAAATAAAATTCTTTTAACTGGTGAAGTTATTAAAATACCAAAAGATAAGATACAAATGCTATTTGAGAATGTATTGCCTGTTATTAATGCTATTAGTAAAAATATTATTCTAGATGAAAAACTTAGTGAAAAGATTGAAGATGGGGAGTTTAAGGCAGAGTTTTATGTTGATAGAGAGAGGAGAAATATTACAATAAACAGTAAAATAGCTTATGGTGAAAGTGTTCTTGGGATAGAACAAGATAAATATATAGTTAGAGATTTAGAAAAAGAGGAAGAAGTTTCAAAACTTCTTGGAGAATTTGGTTTTGTAAAAGATGCAGAGAATTATAAGTTTATAAAAGGTGATGAAGAGTTATTTTACTTTATAAATAAAGGTGTACAAAAGCTAAAAAAACTTGGCGATGTTTTCTATTCTGAAAGCTTTAAAAAGTATAAAATAATTTCTAAACCTACTATGACAGCAGATATAAAAGAAAAGAAGGATTATTTAGATTTTTCATTTAAGATAGATAAAGTTGATAGTAAGAAGATATCGAAGATTCTTGAGGCTTTTAAGGAAAAGAAAAAGTTCTTTAAGCTTGATGAAAATAGTTTTTTAGATTTATCAGATAAGGAATTATATAATTTTATATCACTTATAGATAACATGGATAATGTTAAGCTTGATAGTGATGAACAGTCTATAAAAATAAATAAAAATAGGGCTTTTTATTTAAATGATTTTATTAGTGAGAAAAATCTTGGCTTTATTCAAGGAAAGGACTTTCTTGATGAAATTTCTACTAGATTTAAAAACATTAAGGATATGGAATTTAATGTTCCTGAAAATCTTTTTGCACAGCTTAGAGATTATCAAGTAGCAGGATATAAGTGGTTTAAGACCTTAGAGTATTATGGCTTTGCAGGCATACTAGCAGATGAGATGGGTCTTGGAAAAACTATTCAAACTATTACGTATATTCTTTCAGGAAAAGAGAAAAAAAGTTTAGTTGTAACACCAACAGCACTTATCTATAACTGGAAGAATGAGTTTGAAAAGTTTGCACCGAGTTTAAATATAGGAATAGTTCATGGAAGTAAGAAAGAGCGTGAGAAAGTTCTTGAAAACTTAGGTGAATATGATGTTATTTTAACAACTTATGGAACAGTGAAAAATGATATAGATGGTTATAATGATTTAGACTTTGATATTATGATTATTGATGAAGCACAGCATATTAAAAATTCTACTGCGAAGGTAGCACTAGCAGTTAAGAGTATTAATGCAAAGCAAAAATTTGCTTTAACAGGTACGCCAATAGAGAATAATCTTTTAGAGTTATGGTCAATTTTTGATTATGTTATGCCAGGATACTTATTTAATAAAAACAAGTTTACTAATAAGTTTATAAAAGGTAATGAAGATTATTTAGAATTAAAAAAAGCTATAGAACCTTTCATTTTAAGAAGAGAGAAAAAACAAGTTGCAAAAGAGCTTCCTGAAAAGATAGAAAAAAAATTCTTTGTAGAATTATCTAAGGAGCAAAAAAAACTATATAGTACATATGTAAAATCTTTAAGAGATGATATAAAAGATACGGAAAAGAGTAAAGTTGAAGTATTCTCTTATATGATGAAGCTTAGACAGTTATGTTTAGAACCTAAGATTGTTTATGAAGGATATCAAGGGGAAAATAGTAAGCTTAATATGGCTATGAATCTTGTTGAGGGATATGTAGAAGGTGGGCATAAAATTCTTTTATTTTCACAATTTACAGGAGTTTTAGAAAGTCTTAAAAATGAGCTTATAGATAAGAAGATAGAGTTTTTATATATAGATGGTAGTGTTGCTGCAAAAGAAAGAATGAACCTTGTTGATGAGTTTAATGAGAGTGATACTAAAAAAGTATTTTTAATTTCGCTAAAGGCTGGAGGAACAGGTCTTAATTTAACTTCAGCAGATGTTGTTATCCATTATGATCCATGGTGGAATCCAGCAGTTGAAGACCAAGCAACTGACAGGGCTCATAGAATAGGACAACAAAATAATGTAGAAGTTATAAAGCTTATATCAAAGGGAAGTATAGAGGAAAAGATATTAAAACTTCAGGATACAAAGAAAGATATAATAAAAAAAGTGATGACAGGTAAACTAGCTAATGCAGGTTTATTATCATCACTTAGTGAAGAGGAACTTATTGATTTATTTGAAAGTGATTTTTAATTAAAAGTTTTCTTTAAAGCATCAATAAGAAGTTTATTTTCTTCAGGTTTTAAAATGCAAACTCTAAAGTAGAATTCAGAAAGACCATCAAAAGATGCACAATCTCTAATGATTATTTTATCTTTTATAAGTTTTTCATAAAGTTCTCTAGCAGTTAGAGTTTTGTTTTTTAACTCACATAAAATAAAATTGCCAAAAGTATTAAATACTTTGAGAGAAGAGATAGAGTTTAATTCTGTAAGAAGAAACTCTCTCTCTTTTTTTAATTTTTTAGAAGTTTCTTGTATATAATCTGTATCTACAAACATAATTTCACCCATTAATGTCGCAAAAATGTTTATACCCCATAAATCGAGATTTTTTTCCATTTTAGAGAATATATCTTGATTCGAAATGAGTCCATATCCAAGTCTGATCCCCGGGGTGCCAAAAAATTTAGAAGTTCCTCTTATAACAAATAGTTTATTATAGTTATTTACAAGGTTTGTACTTGAAAATATGCTAAGGTCTGTGAATTCAATATAAGTTTCATCAACCATTATAAATGTATTAGTATGTTTTAAAATTTCTTTAATTTCATTTCTTGTGAAAGCAAAACCAGTAGGGTTGTTAGGGTTGCAGATAATAACTAATTCATGCTTTTGGGTATTTATTCTATTTATGAAATCTTGAATATCAACTTTAAAGTTTAATTCTTTTTTAGAATAATACATATCTATTTCACAAGAGATTTTATTAAGTTCTTTTTCATATTCAGAATAAGAGGGAGATAGTAGTAATGCTTTTTTAGGATTTATAGTTTCTATAAAACTAGATATAAGTTCAGTTGCACCACTACCAAGTAAAATATTTTGTGGGTTGCAGTTACAGTAAGTACTTATACTGTTTTTTAATTTTTTATATTCTGGGTCTGGGTATAAGGATACCATATCTATATTTTCTATTATGTAATTTTTAGCTTTTTTTGATGAACCAAATGGATTGATATTAGAACTAAAATCCATTAATTCGTTTTTATTTACTTTGTAAATTTCACAAAGGTCAAAAATATTTGCACCATGCTTAACACTCATAAAAATAATCCTCCTAAATAGTAAATTATACTAATAGTTTACTCTTAAAATGAATATAAATCAAAAGGTATGTTTGAAAAGAAGAGGATAGTAATATTGAGAATAGTGTAGTATAAGGAAGGATATTAAGAAAAAAATTTTAAAACATGTTTAGAAAAAATATAATATGACCTTGTGAAAAATATTCCAATATAGTATACTTAAAGTGCATTAGATTATTAATGCTAAGTAAATTAAATGAAAGATTTAAACGATTAAATGGCATTTTGCTAGTGTAATAAATTGAGAAAAAATCTTTTGTGATTTTGTCTTTTTAGGTATTATACAATCAGAGTAATATTTAATTGATTATGTCTTTTTTGTAATATCTGGAGGGATAAAAATGGAAGATAAAAAATTAACATGTGTTGACTGTGGAGCAGAATTCGTATTTACAGTAGGAGAGCAAGAATTCTACAAAGAAAAAGGATTCGATAATGAGCCAAAAAGATGTTTAGCATGTAGAAAAGCTAGAAAAGATCAAAACAGAAGATAGTTTGCGTTTAAAGTCATAGACTATGTCTATGACTTTTTTTTGAACAAATATCAATTTACTTAGTATTAAAATATTTTTTATTATAAAAAAAGCATTTTATGAAAGAGAAAATGTTTTAAAATATAGTTAGATTAATGGGTATTTTGGGAGGAAGCATGTTTATGAAAAAATATTTAATAGCGTTAGATCAGGGAACAACAAGTTCAAGAGCAATTATATTTGATAAAAAAGGGAAAATAATTGCGTCAGCAAAGCATGAGTTCGAACAGATTTATCCACAAGCAGGATGGGTAGAACATAATCCTATGAGAATATGGGGGACTCAAAGTGGAGTTTTTAGGGAAGTTTTAGAAGCTGGTATGATAGAGCCGGCACAAATAGCAGCAATAGGAATAACAAATCAAAGGGAAACAACTATAGTTTGGGAGAAAAGTACAGGAAAACCTGTTTATAATGCAATAGTTTGGCAATGTAGAAGAACCGCTGACATGTGTGAAGAATTAAAAGAACAGGGATATGAGGGAATAATAAAAGATAAAACAGGGCTTTTAATTGATGCTTATTTTTCAGGGACAAAAATTAAGTGGATTCTTGATAATGTAGAGGGAGCAAGAGAAAAAGCAGAAAATGGAGAACTTTTATTTGGAACTGTGGATACTTGGCTTATTTGGAATTTAACAAGAGGAAAAGCTCATGTAACAGATTATAGTAATGCATCACGAACTATGTTATTTAATATAAATACATTAGAGTGGGATGAAGAAATTTTAGAAATTTTAAATATACCTAAAAGTATGCTACCAAAAGTTAAGTCATCTAGTGAGATTTATGGATATACAGATAAAAATATGTTAGCGGGAGCAGAAATTCCAATATCAGGATGTGCAGGTGATCAACATGCAGCTTTATTTGGACAAAGTTGTTTTGATAAGGGGATGGCAAAAAACACGTATGGAACAGGATGTTTTATGCTTATGAATACAGGAATAAAGAGAGTAGAATCAAAAAATGGTCTTTTAACTACAATCGCATGGGGAATTGATGGAAAGGTCGAGTATGCTCTAGAAGGAAGTGTATTCATAGCGGGAGCTGCTGTTCAGTGGCTTAGAGATGAACTTAAAATGGTGTCAGATTCACGAGAAAGTGAACTTTTTGCAAGGAGTGTGAAAAGTAGTAATGGGGTTTATGTAGTACCAGCTTTTGCAGGACTTGGAGCACCACATTGGGATATGTATGCAAGAGGGTGTGTAGTTGGGCTTACAAGAGGTTCAAATAAAGCGCATATTATAAGGGCAACACTTGAGTCAATAGCTTATCAAACAAAGGATATTTTAGAAGCGATGAAAGAGGATTCTGGAATTGAAATTAAAACCTTAAAGGTTGATGGAGGAGCATGTGCAAATAATTTTGTTTTAGAGTTTCAAGCAGATATTTTAAACATACCAATTATAAGACCTAAAATGATAGAAACAACCGCTCTTGGAGCAGTTCTTTTAGCTGGTCTTGCAGTAGGTTATTATGAAAGCAAAGATCAAATAGCTAATTTAATTGAAATTGATAAAAAGTTTATACCTACAATGAGTGAAGAGAAAAGAAATATTTTATATAGAGGTTGGCTTAAAGCTGTCAAACGTTCTTTTGAATGGGCAAAAGAAGATGAAGAATTTCAAAATCAATTAAATGAGATAGAGGACTAAATTTTTAGTCCTCTTCTTCTTTTAAAAGTTTATTTATAGCGATTAACAAATTATTTGAAATTTCAAAACGTTTAATTATTTTATAAGTACTAATGAAAAGCAATCTTTCTTCATTTGTTTTAAGTTTAATTAAACTAGTTTTTTCAATGTTTTTTATATCATGTATTAAATCTTTTTCAATATAGTAATTATAAGAATGTCTAGTAAAAGAAAGTTTTATATTCTCACGTAGATTTTGAATGATTTCTTGATCGTGAGGTGTTTTATAAAGAGAAAAAAATAAAAAATAAATTTCATTATTTAAAATTCTTTGATTATAGATAAATTTTTTTATAACAGTGCTATTTAAAACTGAATTATTAGATAGTATTTTATTCTCTATTAATTTTGAAATAAATAGTTTATCATTTAAATCTGTTATAAGAATCTTATCATGAGGAAATTTGAATCCATCATATATAATGTCTTTAGTAAGTAAATAATGGTTTTTTGTAAATTTCTTTAGTGAATCTTTTAGTGTGAAAGGAAGAATAAATTTTGTTGCAAGATAGCCAATTATTATACCTAAACTAATAAAGATAAGTCTTTGAAGCACAGCTGTTTTAGGATCAAGATCACCAAAAGAAACAAGACCTAAGACAGTTGCGGTTAATAAGCTAGCTCTAAAAGTTGATTCACTTAAAATTATATAAAGATAATAAAAAATAAGGAATAAAATAAGTTGATACTTAGGTACTGGTAGTAAAAATATAATAATAGAAAATATTAAAATACCTATAAGAGTACCTTTGAACTTCACTGGGATTTTTCTGTTTGATAATTCAGAATAAGGTTGTATTAATGGGAAAATAGTTAAGGAAAGCCATTTTCCTTCTTTAAATCCTAAATATTCAGTTATAAAAAAACTTATAGAAATAAGTAAACTTACTCTTAAAGCATAACTGAATCTTACAGAGTTAAAACTTAGAAATTTAAAACTAAAAATATTATCAAACTGAAATTTATTTGGAATATTAATTTTTTTATCATTTATAAATTGATTTTTTTCACATACTGAAAATTTAAGTGTCTTTAAATTTTGTAGCATTTCATAAAAAGAATAGTTATTTTTGGTATATGGTGAATATTTTGAGATAATTTTATATAAATCATTGCTTAGTTTTTGGATAGATACTTCATCTGATATAGAATCAGGTATTGATTTAATTATATTAGTTAGATCAATTAAAAAAAATTTGTAATTATCATCAGCTTTAGAATGGAGGAGTTCATCTAAATCAAATTTTAATCTTTCAAAATATAAAGCAATATTTAAAATAATTCTATCTTTAGTATTAAGATGAAAATAGTTATTTCTTTTTTCATAGATAGTTTTAATTATGATGTCTATATTCTTGTTTAAAGAAGAAACTTCTTTCTTTTTAAATTTATCATTTATGATAAGTTTAATTTTTTCGTTTGTATCAGTAGCAAGTGCAATTAAATTCAATCTTATTATTTTTCTGGATTTTTTTCTGTTGAAAATTAATTGTAGAGCTATTATAAAAAATGCGCCAACAATTAAACTAAGCAATCTTAGCGGTATTTCATTTAATGTAACGGGGTGCATTAGAAGAAAAATATATCCAAAAACAAATGGATAAGATATAGATGTTTTTAAATCATATGTAAGTGCATAAGCAAGTATAAAAATTGCTAGAAAATTTATAAATGGGCTCGCAAAAAGATTGATTGATGCAATGTAAGAAAAAATTCCTATATATAAATTAATAGATATAAATTTAAATGTCATAGAACTTATAGCACCAGTGAGGTCATAATTAAGCAATAAAAATGCAGATTGTAAAACTGTTATACCAACAAAGGTATTTTTAGTACCAAAGAAAAATTTAAAACTTATATAAGTTAAAATTGAAATTAAAAATAAAATATTATTATACAAAAACTTATTTTTATTTATTTTAATCATTGAATCATCCTTTATTAATTAATTTAGAGATATGATAGATATTTATAATAATTATTTTGTGGAAAAAGATTTTTTTATATGCAAAGTAATAAGGAAGTTGATAGAAATATTATAAATATGTATAATTAAGAGCGAATAACAATAATGGAGTGATGTGAAAAAATGAGAATGAGAAGAAAGCCATGGGCTAGACCAGAGCTTGAAGCAAGTGATTTATTTGTTATAGACCCTAAAGCTAATAAAGGAAACTGGAAAAATGCTTTTAAAGATCCAAGCAAACCAATACACTTAGAACTTGGAGCTGGAAAAGGGACATTCATTGCAGTTCTTGCACAAGAAAATCAAGATATAAACTATATGGCTATAGATATAAAAGATGAAGTTATAGTTGAAATAAAAAGAAATTTAGAGAAATCATATAAAGAACATGGAATTGAGAGTATTGATAATGTTAAAATAATGTCTCAAGAAATAGCATTAATAGATAATGCAATAGGTGATGGTGATATTATAGAGAGAATATATATCAATTTCTGTAATCCATGGCCAAAAGATAGACATAAGAAAAGAAGACTTACTCATACAAGACAACTTGAATTATATAAAAAGTTCTTGAAAAAGGGATCAGAGATAAGATTTAAGACTGATGATGATGAGTTATTTGAAGAATCACTTGAATATTTCAAAGAGTGTGGACTTGAAATTAAGTATATCACAAGAGATTTACATAATAGTGATTTTGAAGGAAATATAACAACAGAACATGAAGATATGTTTTCAGCTAAAGGTATTAAGATTAAATTCCTAATAGCAGAATATAAATAATAATTATAAAAATATTCTAGTGAACTAATTATATTAGTAATCTAGAATATTTTTTTATGTAATATAATTTTAAGAACCGATTCTAATGATTTTGAATACAATGTATGATACAAGAATTCAAAAAAGGTTTAGAGGAGCAACTAAATAGTTGTTAAAAATATGGTCATTTGTACTCAAAATATATACAAATGTACTTAATGTTTTTAATTGATAGGCTCCCTACATTCGTAAAGAGTGTAGAGTGATAGATGAATGTCTATCCAAAACTCCTTTAATTGCTGGAAGTTCCTAAAGCTAGTTAAACTACAACGTAGATTTGAAATAAAGTCAGGCGTGAATGTTACGAAAGTAGAAAAAATTAACTAGATGGCATAGGGTTAAATCCTAAGTGTTATGAAATGGATAATCAGCAGCGAAGCTCCGAATAGGAGAACGTTCAACGACTAGAGAGGAATCTCGTACCTATAAGTGTGGGGAAATGGGGAGCATCTAATTTAAAATAAAAGTTTTAATTAGATGGTGATATAGTCTGTGCTCATATGAAAGTATGAGAAGTTCGTAGGAGAACTGGTAAGGTGGTAACGTACTTTATTGAACACTCTAAAATTATAAGAGAATAATATTTTATTTTAGTATAAATTAACCAGTTTAGGAAATAATAAAAATATCTTAATGACAAATATAAATAAACTAGAAATAGAGTTTATATTTTCACTCATAGCGAGGCGTTGAGATACTTTAATTTATAAAAATAAAACACTGGTTGTAGGATAGGTTTGTAACCAAAGTTAGGAATTAGTTAGCGGAGGAGCTTACTGAACTGGTCCAACCAAGGCTTAAATGATATTAGAAGATGTTAAAAGCACGAATTATCTAAAATAAGTACATTTTATAATTTTAGAACCAGGCTGTTATGGTTACTCATAAAAAAACTAAAAAGAAAAGAATACTTATGATGAAAATGAAAAAAATTGTTGCTAAAGAAATTAGCAATAGAGTTAGTAAAAGGGAAGTAGTGACTGATTCTAACAGTAGGCATAAGTAATAATAGTAAATAGATATATTGATGAAATTTTAGAAATAAAGTTATAAAATAGAAAAATATCATTTACAATATTAATTTATAGTTTTATAATAAGGCTATCAGAAAAAATATTATAAAGCTATGAGAGAAAAGAGTATATAGTGAATAAATTTTAAGAGAGTTAGTGATGGTGGAAATCTAGCAATTTATCTTATAGAAAGAAGTTCTTGAGCGACGACTTGAAAATCATTTTGGAGTAGAGTTGTGGGGTGATTCCCTTAAAGATTTTAATTGAGTGGGTTAAGTATGCTTAACCAATTTAGGTGGTACCGCGAATTAAGTTGTAATATAACGACCTTTCGTCCTAATTATATAATTATATAATTATATAATAGGATGATGGGTTTTTTTATTTTACAGAAAAATAGCATTTTACAGAAAAATAAAAATTTTTCTATGAAAATAAATACTAAAGTTAAGAAAGGAAGTTTTAAAAATGAGTTTTGAAAAATTAGCTGATTTAATTTTCCCAAATGTTACTACAACACCAGAAGATTATTTCAATAAATATGCAAAAAGAGATGTTAAAGAAGGAGCGAAAGTTTTAAGATATGCACCAAGTCCAACAGGATTCCAACATATAGGTGGAGTTTATGCAGCTTTAATCAATGAAAGACTTGCTCACCAAAGTGAAGGTGTCTTTTATCTTAGAATAGAAGATACAGACCAAAAAAGAGAAGTTACAGGTGCAATAGATGATACAATTAAAACAATGCACTACTTCGGAATGGATTTTGATGAAGGTATAACAGGAGAAGATACAGAAAAAGGTCCTTATGCTCCATATAAGCAAAGTCAAAGAGGAGAAATCTATAATGCTTTTGTTAAAGATTTAATCAAAAAAGGAAAAGCATATCCTTGTTTTATGACAGCGGAAGAACTTACAGAACTTCGTGAAAAGCAAATGGCTGAAAAGGTATTACCAGGATGTTATGGAAAGTATGCTAAATATAGAGATTTAGATCCAGCAGAAGCTATGAAAAAAATAGAAGCTGGCGAAGAATACATTATAAGAATGAAATCACCAGGAGATCCAGAAAAAAGAATAGAATTTAAGGATATGATAAAAGGTAAGGTTTCATTCCCAGAGAACTTACAAGATGTTGTTATCATTAAGGGTGATAAACTTCCAACATATCATTTTGCTCATGCTATAGATGATGCTTTAATGAGAACAACACATGTTATAAGAGGAGAAGAGTGGTTATCATCACTTCCAATTCATCTTC
Source organism: Sarcina sp. (assembly GCA_051655925.1). Classification (GTDB taxonomy): domain Bacteria; phylum Bacillota; class Clostridia; order Clostridiales; family Clostridiaceae; genus Sarcina. The sequence goes on from JBOGAY010000076.1 coordinate 11,233, forward strand.
AAATGTTCCAAGTTTTAGAGTTTAAAACACCTAAATATGCTCATGTACCTACAATAATGAAAATGGATGGAAATTCAAAAAGAAAACTTTCAAAAAGAAAAGACCCAGAAAGTGCTGTAAGTTACTATAATGAAGAAGGATATCCATCAGTATCAGTTGTTGAATATTTATTAAATATCATTAACTCATCATTTGAAGACTGGAGAAAGGCTAATAAAGACCTTCCAAACACAGAATATAAAGTTGAACTTAGTAAAATGAGTAAAAGTGGAGCTTTATTTGATCTTGTTAAATTACATGATGTAAGTAAAGATGTTATCTCAAAAATGACAGCACAAGAAGTATATGATTATTATGTAAATTGGACAAAAGATTACGACAAAGAAATGCATGATTTAGTAGTAGCTCATAAGGATGTTACACTTGGAATGTTTAGTATAGAAAGAGGAACAGCTAAACCAAGAAAAGACTTTGGTAAATGGAATGAAGTTAGAGGACATATCTTCTATATGTTTGATGAATTATTTGCTAAAGAAACAGCTGAAAATGTTGAACTTCCAAAGAACATGACAATGGAAGAAGCTAAAAGAATCATTACAGCTTATAAAGATGCTTATAACTTTGATGCAGATAAAGAACAATGGTTTGAAGATTTAAAAGCAGTTGCAGCTACTTTAGGATATACTGCTGATAGAAAAGCGTTTAAAGCAAACCCAGATGAATTTAAAGGAATGGTTTCAGATGTTGCAGGAGTTGTAAGAGCTTCTATAACACATAGAACTAATACACCAGAACTTCATACAATAATGCATATACTTGGAAAAGATAAAGTTGAAGAAAGATTTAATGCTTTTTTAGTATTATAATTTAAAAGCCAGTTGAATTTTCAACTGGCTTTTTCATATAGTTGTAATATTCAACTATATGAATTAAACTTATTATAGATTGATTTTAAAGAGGGTGTTTATGTGTTAGATTTTGAGAGAAGACTTACAAAAGAATTAAGTTTTGGAAAGGTATTAGATATTTTATATAGACAAAGAATGTATTATATTGCTAAAAAATTAGAAAAATTCAATATAAATAAGGCAGAGTATAGGCTATTAATACAGGTTTACATAGAAGAAGGTTGTTGCCAAGAACAATTAGTAAATTATTTAGGTATCGATAAATTTGAGGCATCAAAAGTAATTAAGTCTTTGATAGAAAAAAAGTATTTAATGAAGAAAAAAGATGAGATTGATAAAAGAAAACACCTTTTATATTTAACTGATTCAGCTAAAGATATAAAAGAAGAGTTTATAGGTATTTTAACAGATTCTGTTGATATTTTAGTTAAAGGAGTTTCAGAAGAAGAGAAAAGGATTACTATGAAAGTACTTGTACAAATGACAGAAAATGCATATACTGAAAGTCAAAAATTAAGAAAAATAGATAAATAAAAAGTAGCTATATCAGATGATATGGCTACTTTTTTTTACGAGTTTTGTTTAGTTGGGGCTATAACAATTTCTCTGATACATATATTTTGAGGTTGGTTATAAATATATGAGATTGTATCAGCAATATTTTCAGCCTCAATACCACCACCCATTGTTTTTTTCATATCTATATAGTCATTTTTTATTACTTTATTTGTAGTATGTTTCAATAGTGATGTTTCTACAATTCCAGGTGCTATTACACTAACTCTAACATTATAATCAGAGACTTCTTCTCTTATGCTTTCAGAAATTGCATGAACAGCATATTTAGTTGCACAGTAAACTGAATGATTTGAAAAAGTTTTTCGCCCAGCAATAGAACTAATATTAATGATTGTACCAGTTTGTCTAGTTTTCATATCACTTAATACGCAGTGAATTCCGTTAAGTAGTCCTTTTACATTAGTATCTATCATGTCATTCCATTCAGTAATATCTTGAGTGCAAACATCACCTAGAAGCATTATACCTGCATTATTAATAAGTAAATCAGTTTTCCCATACTTTTCTTCAGCTTCTAGTATAGCAGATTTAAAACTTTCTAAATCAGTTACATCTACATGTTTACAAATAGTATTTGGTAAATTTAATTCTTCTAAAAGATGTTTTCTTCTAGATAATAATAATAATGGATGTCCTTCATTTGATAATTTTATAGCGGTAGCTTTACCTATTCCAGAACTTGCTCCGGTTATAATAGCTAGTTTTTTCAATTACATCAACTCCTTTAAATATAATAATATTTAAATATATTTGTATTATT
>JBOGAY010000077.1:0-2582 GCA_051655925.1 Sarcina sp.
TTTTATCTACAAATCTAGGATACTTATAACTTTGCAAAATTCATTCCCTCTTTTTTTCATACTTTATTAAAATACATATTTTCTACTTTTCAAATGTATTCTTATTTTTAACTTAATTTGAGAAAATTCTCCCACTTCAACAAAATAAGCTAGAAAATGATTCAATATATTCTATATGTTAAAATTTATTTTTTTGTTACCTTCTTCATTACTCAACTCACAAAATTTATTGTAAAAAAATAAAACCACCTCATACGAAGTGGTTTTGTATCTATGCTTATTTATTTTTTTTATTTTCTTCTATCTCTGAAGCAAGCTCATTTAAAATTTCCCATCTTTCAAAATTAAATTCAAGCTGTGATTCAACTTCTGCCTTTTCATTCATAAGCTCTTGAAGTTTTGAATACTCACTAGCTGATGCTGCCATTTGATTATCAAGCTCTTCAATCTTTTCTTCAAGTGCTGCAATTTCATCTTCAATCACATCATATTCTTTTTGTTCTTTATATGAGAATTTAATTTTTTTATTTTCCTTTTTATCTCTGCTATCTACTTTTTTCTCTTTAGTAGTTGGTTCTTCTAAAGCTTTCTTCTGTAAATCTTCAATTTCTTTTCTAATTAAGTAATCGCTATAGTTTCCTGTGTATTCTCTAACAACTGCATTACCTTCGTATGCAAATATTTTTCTACATACTCTATCAAGGAAATATCTATCGTGAGATACAACTATAACAATTCCACCAAAACTATCAAGATAGTCTTCAAGAATTTGAAGTGTATCTATATCAAGGTCATTAGTTGGCTCATCTAGTAAAAGAACATTAGGCCCACCCATTAAAACTCTTAAAAGTTGAAGTCTTCTTCTCTCTCCCCCTGATAATTTCTCTATAAGTGTGTACTGCATTGTTCCATCAAATAAGAATCTTTCACACATTTCTCCTGCTGTAATTTTTGTACCATCAGCAGTTGGAATATATTCTGCAACTTCTTTAATATAATCAATTGCTCTCATATTTGGATCCATCATACTACTATCTTGTGAGAAGCATCCGATATTAACAGTTTCACCTTTTATAATTTCACCTGAGTCTGGAAGTATTTCATCATTAATCATTTTAATTAATGTTGATTTTCCCATTCCATTTTCTCCAACAATTCCGATTCTATCACCTTTAACAGTTATATAGTTAAAGTCTTTGATAAGCTGTTTATCCCCAAAAGCTTTTGAAACATCATGGAACTCAAGAATTTTCTTACCAAGTCTTGTTCCTGTTACTGAAATTTCAACGCTATCATATTCTTTAAAGTTTTCAATACTTGTAAGCTCATCAAATCTTTGAAGTCTAGCTTTTTGCTTTGTAGTTCTAGCTTTCGCACCTCTCATAACCCATTTAAGTTCATTTCTGATAAGGTTCTGTCTTTTTGATTCTTCTGCTCTTTCTCTATCAACTCTCTCCATTTTCTTTTCAAGGAAAACAGAATAGTTACCTTCATAACTGAACACTCTTCCTCTATCAACTTCTAGAATTCTATTTGTAACTCTATCAAGGAAATATCTATCATGAGTAATCATTAAAAGAGCGCCTTTTCTACCATTAAGATACTCTTCAAGCCATGAAATAGTATCATTATCAAGATGGTTAGTAGGCTCATCTAAAATTAAAAGCTCACAAGGAGTAATAAGAGCTGATGCAAGTGCAATTCTCTTTCTTTGACCTCCTGAAAGATTTGAAACCTTAGCATCAAAGTCATTAACTCCAAGTTTTGTTAAAACCATTTTTGCTTCTGCTTCTATTCCCCAAAGATTTAAAGCATCAACCTTAACTTGTAGATCCATAAGTTTTGTATGTAATGATTCATCATTATGATTTTTTTCTATCTTATCTAAAACCATTTGATAATCTCTTAAAACTTTCATTTCTGGTGAATTTCCTCTGAAAACTTGCTCTATAACTGTCGCATTTTCATCATAATCAGGATTTTGTGAAAGATATTCTATTCTAACCCTATTTCCTTTTGTAATAGTCCCCTCATCTGGTTCTAATACCCCTGCAACTATTTTTAAGAAAGTAGATTTTCCCGCACCATTCACTCCAATGATTCCTATCTTATCATCATCATTTATTCCTATTGATATATTATCTATTAAAGTTTTTTCTGAAAAACTCTTACTTATATTTTCAAGTGTAATTAAATTCATTTTCATCATCCTTTTCTAAAAAGCATTCTACCTTTAATAATACCATAAACTTAGATACTATTCAGATATAGTCTGATCTATTTTTAATAATAAATCTACAATACATTATTTTTATTAATTTTAATTAAATAGAAAATCTCTCATCATTTAATATTAAATTTATCTATCTCAAATAAATTAATATACTATCTATTGCTTTTATTGTATTTAAAGTTAATTACCTCTTGTGTACAAGCTTTAAAAAAAACTGTATAGTTATTAGTGTTTGAAATTAGGAGGATTTAATTATGACATGGCTATTTTACGCACTTCTTGCAGCACTTACAGCAAGTTTTGCAACTATATTTACTAAACTAGGGGTACATAACCTTAGCCCAGCACT
>JBOGAY010000078.1:0-2848 GCA_051655925.1 Sarcina sp.
AAACTTGTAGAAATTATTGATGGTTTTATTAGTAAAGATCTTCCTGTTATTGTAACAAATATTGTTGATAATGCTAGAGATACCATGGATGAAAACTCAATAAAACTTCTTAATAAAGTTTCTGATGACATGAGCAAAAACTTAAACTCTGTTATGGAAAAATATAAGGATAATCAAAATGTACTTTACTTTGATTTAGATAAAATTTTATCTCCAACTGAAATTGCACCAACTAAAACAAGTGATGGTTCCGATATTTATGATGAAACTAATCATCCAACCGAAGAAACTTGTACTTATATCGGTGGATTACTATTTGATGAATTCGATAAGTTTTTAAATAATAAATAATACAAAAGAGCAAATTCAAATTAATGAGTTTGCTCTTTTTCTATATAATAAGTTTTCAAAAACTATTTTCTTACATTTTTAACGTTAAAGAATGAGTTAAGACCTTTAAATTCTGCAATTTCTCCAAGTTCATCATTAATTCTGATTAACTGGTTATACTTAGCAACTCTCTCACTTCTAGCTGGTGCTCCTGTTTTAATTTGTCCAGCATTAACAGCTACAACTAAATCCGCAATTGTTGTATCTTCTGTTTCACCTGATCTATGTGAGATAACAGCTGTCATTCCAGCTCTATTAGCCATTTCGATAGCATTTAATGTTTCTGTTAAAGTACCAATTTGATTAAGTTTAATTAAAATTGAGTTTGCAACACCCTCTTCAATACCTCTTGATAATCTTTCTGTATTAGTAACAAATAAATCATCTCCAACTAATTGAATTTTCTTACCAAGTTTTTCTGTTATTATCTTCCAACCATCCCAATCTTCTTCTGCCATACCATCTTCTATTGATATTATTGGGAATTTATTAACCCAATCTTCATAAAAAGCAACCATTTCTGCTGGTGTTAATGTTTTTCCTTCATGTTCTAATTCATACATTTTTGTTTCTTCATTGTAAAATTCTGATGATGCAGGGTCAAGTGCAATAAAAATTTCCTCACCTGCTTTATACCCAGCTTTTTCGATAGCCTCTAAAATAACTTCGATAGCTTCTTCATTTGATTTAAGATTAGGTGCAAAACCACCTTCATCACCAACTCCTGTAGAATATCCTTTAGAATTTAATAAAGCTTTTAATGCATGATAAATTTCTGAACAAGCTCTAATAGCTTCCATAAAATCTGTCATTCCAGCTGGCATAATCATGAATTCTTGTAAGTCAACTGAGTTATCAGCATGACTTCCACCATTAATTATGTTCATCATTGGAACTGGTAATACTTTAGCATTAACCCCTCCAATATATTGGTATAAAGGTAATGCTAATGATGAAGCCGCCGCTTTAGCAACTGCTAGTGATACACCAAGTATAGCATTTGCTCCTATTCTACCTTTGTTTGGAGTTCCATCTAATTCTATAAGCTTTTTATCAATTTCTGGTTGATTATAAACATTCATACCTACAATTGCTTCTGAAATTTCTGTATTAACAAACTCAACTGCCTTTGTAACTCCTTTGCCCATATATCTACTTTTATCACCATCTCTAAGCTCTACAGCTTCGAAAATCCCTGTTGATGCTCCTGAAGGTACTATAGCTCTTTCCATTGTTCCATCTTCCAAGTAAATTTCCACTTCAACTGTTGGAAAACTTCTTGAATCTAAAATTTGTCTTGCTTTAACTTCTACAATTTCTAAATATTGTTTCATATTTTCTTCTCCTCTTTTTATCTTAATTTTTATCAAACTTTATATCGTAACTACTGATGTATTATATTTTTAATTGATATTTTTTTCATTTATAATTTTATTGTACACCAATAGAAAACGATTATCAATACCATTTACAAAGTTTTACTAAATTCATGATTTTCATTTAAATAATTGCTTATTTTAGTTTTTCCAATATCAAAAAAATTATTTATATTTTCTAAATTAGATATCTTAAACTTATTTAGTTCTCTCTAAAAAGCAAGGCTCTCTAAAAAATAGAGAACCTTACCTTTTTATTTAAAATTTAATTTTAGGCTATTAATTTGTAGCTACTACTTTCATAGACTTGGCTATAATTTTGAATAAAACCATTCCTACAACTAAGTTTACGACCATAGCTGGTAAAATAACAGTTGTAAATAAAACTATAAATGTTGCTGGAAGCCCAACTAACATCAAAGCTGAGCCTAAAAAAAGTGAACCACTAATAAATGTACCTATTGGTAAAACAATTGATATTTGTATTAACTTCTTCTTACTCTCATTCATATCTTTAAGTATCTTTCCTAAAGCAAATACTATTAAAAAGACAATATGAACTGTAATAATTTTATCTATAAGATTAGGAATTTGTCCCCCTGGAAATTTAGTTGTCATAGCTGTAAATATTCCTGTTATTACACCTGAAATTAAACAAGTTTTATAATCTCCATTATTTAATATTATTATTATAAAAAGCATTGCTAGTGCAAAATCTGGTTGCATTGGCAATCCTAATGTTGGTGTAACTTGATGAAGCATAGCACCAACTCCTAATAATAAAGCATTCATAACTAATTTTTTTGTATTTTGATTTCTCATAACTATCTACTCCCTTAAATTTATTATTATTTTTCCACTCTGATTCATCATTTATAGTTCACCTCATTAGAATCACCTCCTTTTAATTATTTTAGAAAATAAAAAAACTCCATCCTATAAATAGGACGGAGTTACCGTGTTGCCACCTAATTTGTATATATATCAAATCAAAATTCACTAAATAAATATACCACTCTTTTCGAATACTAACATATTCTATCTGCTATAAGGTGCAGCACACCATGAGCAATACTCTCTTT
>JBOGAY010000079.1:0-27727 GCA_051655925.1 Sarcina sp.
AATTGTTAAAGTATAGTATTTAAGTACGAACAAAATAATAAAAAAATTTGACTTGATTAAACAAAGGAGGAAACAATGAGCGAAAAAAAATATAATGCAATACTAATAGCTGGAGTAATGTTGCTTGGTGCATTTGTATCATTTTTAAATAGTACATTTATGAATGTTGCTATCCCGAATATTATGAAAGAATTACATATAACAGTTTCTACAGCACAGTGGTTAACAAATGGATATATGTTAGTACTTGGAATAATGATTCCTTTTACAGCTTTTTTAACAGACAGATTTAAAACTAAAACTTTATTTTTAACTGCAATGATAATATTTGCTATAGGGACAGCACTTGGGGCAACAGCTCACAACTTCCCAACATTACTTACAGCTAGACTTTTACAAGCAGCTGGAGCAGGGGTTCTAATGCCACTTGTTCAAACAGTATTTTTACTTATATTCCCAATAGAGAAGAGAGGGCTTGTGATGGGGGTAGTTGGTCTTATAATTGCCTTTGCACCAGCTATTGGTCCAACACTTTCAGGATGGATAGTAAGTCACTTCCCTTGGAGATATTTATTCTATGTTACTTTACCAATAGCACTTTTAGATATAATTTTAGCAATATTTATACTTAAAAATGTTACTGGAGGCAAGAAAATTGGAATTGATATATTATCCGTAATTACATGTATATTAGGTTTTGGTGGATTATTATTAGGATTTAGTAATGCTGGTAATGACTCATGGACAAGCACAAGCGTATATGTACCACTTATAGTGGGAATAGTTGCATTAGCAATCTTTACTTGGAGACAATATAGCATGGAAGTTCCAATGTTACAACTTAGAGTTTTCAAAAGTAAAGTTTTCACTTTATCTACTATAATAGTTATGATAGTTTATGCTGGATTTATAGCATCAGAATTAATAATTCCTATGTACCTTCAAAATGGTAGAGGATATTCAGCATTTGATGCAGGGTTAGCATTATTACCAGGAGCGGTAGTAATGGGAGTAATGAACCCAATCACAGGTAGATTGTTTGATAAAATTGGAGCAAGAGGTCTTGCTTTATTAGGATTAGTTTTATTTACAGGAGGAACATTCGCATTTACAAGACTTACTCCAACAACAAGTTATATGTATATAACTGTAATGTATGCTGTAAGATTACTAGGGTTATCAATGTTCTTAATGCCACTTACAACATTAGGATTAAATACTTTAGATAAAAAGTACTATGCGCATGGTAATGCTGTAAATAATACTTTAAGACAAGTAGCAGGAGCTGTTGGTACATCTATATTAATAACTGTAATGACAAAAACAGCTCAAAATTCAGGAATTGCTAATCCTTTAAAAGCAACTATACATGGAATGAATACTTCATTCTTCTGGGCAGGAGTTTTTGGAATAGTGAGTCTTCTTATAGCCTTCTTCTTTGTTAAAAAGAAACAAAAAGGTAATGAGAGTACAGATTTAAATCAAAGTGTAAGCAAATAAAAAAATACAGATTTCACGTATATGTGAAATCTGTATTTTTTATTTAGAAACTATATAATTTTTGACATTTTCAACAACGGATTCATTTCCAACATATATGATAATGTCTTTTTCAGCTATATCAAAGTAAGGACCAGGAGATATAAAAGTTTTTTCTCCACGTCTGATTCCTATGATTGTTGCACCTGTACTGTGCCAAAAATTTAGCTCACCAAGGTTTTTGCCTATCATAAGGCTATTTGCTTGAACTATGCTTTCATAAGGAACTATTGTTCCAACATTTCTAAGTTGAGTTGCAAATTCTATAAGGTTATCAATTTTTTTATCTAATTCTTTTTGAATTTCTTTTTTTTGATTTGACAGTTTATATATTTCATCTTGTATATTTGTAAAATCATTTTTTGCCTTGAATTTAGTTAAAAATTCACAGGCTCTATCTTTGCTTTTAATTGTAATTCCGCTTTTTTCTAGTACTTCAACAACTTCCATATCTCTAAGTAATGCAATTGAACGTCTTATAGTTTCAGGAGAAACATTATAAATACTTACAAGAGTTGATCTTCCTGATAGTTTTTCACCTTCATAGAAACCACCATTTACAATTCTTGATGCTATATCCATTGCAATTTTAAGATAGGTTGGAGTAGCAGTTTTTTTAGACATAGTAATCACCCCTAACAGTACTATCTTACTAAATTTTAGAAAAATTGTCATTAAATATAATGAGTAATTCTATATTAGTGAAAAATAGTCCACGTAAGTACAATGTAAAACATTTCAACATATAAATTAATTAAAGTAAGAGTTAGGGGCAGGGGTTATAGTTGAATTTTATAAAAATTACTTTAAGTGAATGGAGAAAGGTTATAAAAATTTTATCAAAAGAAAAAAGAAGTGTTAAAGTTATAAAAACAAATGGCGATATATTAAATGTGGTGATATTTATTTGCATCATATTTGGTTTATTTATAGCTAGTTATCTACTTTGTGAATATGGATTTTAATCGATAAAATTTTTGCAATTAATTACAAAATATGGTTGACTTTGGGATAAGTAAATGTTATCATTAAATCATAAAGTACGTTGAAAGAAATAATAAAAGTTTTTAAGCGTGTTACCATCAATATTTTGGGCATTAGCTGATAATTGTACAAGTATACCTTGTATAGCTATCGGCTTTTTTTGTTGCCTAAAATGCATTAATACTAAATTTATATTTTAAAAAATTATTTTTAAGGGGGATTTTCTTATGGGAAAAGGTATTGTTGGATTTTTACAAAAGATAGGTAAGTCACTTATGTTACCTATAGCTACGTTGCCAGTTGCAGCTTTATTATTAAGACTTGGGCAACCTGATATTATTGAGTTTTTTGGTCTACCAGAGTATTTTGGATTCTTAAGTGCAGCAGGAGGGGCTTTATTTGATAACCTTCCACTTATTTTTGCTATAGGTGTTGCTATTGGGCTTTCAGATGATGGAAATGGTGCAGCTGGACTTTCAGGTGCTGTTGGATATCTTGTTTTAGAGAAAGCTAGTAGATTTATCTGGGTTATGGAGTATGGTGAGGAGATTGCAGAGACACTTAAGTTTGATAGCTTTGGTGGTATTATTGCCGGTATTGTTGCTGGTCTTTGTTATAACAAGTTTAAAAATGCAAAACTTCCAGAGTTCCTTGGATTCTTTGCAGGTAGAAGACTTGTACCAATTATGACTAGTTTAATGTTAGTTATTTTAGCTGTTGTGTTTGGATTTACATGGAAGTATATCCAAGGTGGAATTAACACTATGGGTGCTGGAGTTGTTGGAATGGGAGCTGTTGGAGCAGGTATATTTGCTTTCCTTAATAGACTTTTAATTCCTATGGGATTACATCACGTTCTTAATTCATATTTCTGGTTCACACTTGGTGAGTTTAATGGAAAAGCAGGAGATTTAAATAGATTCTTCGCAGGAGATCCAACAGCGGGTACTTATATGGCAGGGTTCTTCCCAGTTATGATGTTTGGTCTTCCAGCTATCACACTTGCGATTTACTTTGCAGCTAAGAAAGAGCAAAGAAAGTTTGTTGGTGGTATGCTTGCAAGTTTAGCATTTACAAGTTTCTTAACAGGTATTACAGAGCCGATTGAGTTTATGTTTATATTCTTATCACCAGTATTACTTGTAGCTCATGCTGCTTTAAGTGGTATTGCTATGGCAGTTACGTCAATGCTTGGAGTTTTACATGGATTTGGTTTCTCAGCAGGATTCATTGATTATGCACTTAATTTCAATTTAGCTACAAATCCTATATTAATTATCCCTATAGGGCTTGCTATTGGAGCTGTTTACTTCTTCGTATTCTTATTCTTAATTAAAAAGTTCAATATTCCAACTCCTGGTAGAGAAGATGAGGATGAAATGGTTGAAAATACAACTGTGTCAAAGAATTCTGATATGAAAGAGCTTGCTGTAAATTATATAGCTGCTTTAGGTGGAGAAGAAAATATTAAAATAGTTGATAACTGTGTTACAAGATTAAGACTTGAAATTGGTACAGCTAAGGTTGTAGATGATAAAAAACTTAAGTCACTTGGTGCAAGAGGTATTGTAAAGTTAAGTGATTCTTCAATTCAAGTAATTGTTGGTACTAATGTACAGTTTGTATCTGATGCAATCAAGGCAGAGCTTAATAAAGTTAGAGTTTAAATTAATTATAATTTTGATATAAAATAAAAAATTAAAAGAAAAGGCATACTTATCCCCTGTATAGTATGCCTTTTTTGCGTTTAAATTTAATGTTAGTTATGTACATAATGTTAGGGATAAATATATTTATTTAGAAGTTAGAATTAATTGAACATAAATTTAATATATATAAATGAGTAATGTTAAGGGGCGAATTTTATGAAAAAAAGATTAATTGCAGCGTTAAGTGCAGTAGTTGTTTGTACAGGGCTATTTGCAGGCTGCGGTGGTAGTACAGAACCTGTAAAGGAAGAAGGGAAGGAAACATCAACAGAAGAGGCTAAAAGTGAGTTTTCAGAAATTAGTTTAGCTAAGGATGAGAGTAAATTACCTAAAGCAGCAGCGGATAGAAAAGATACATTAGTTGTTGGATTATCTGCTCCAAAGGGAGAGTTTTTACCTGGATATGCAGCAACAACACAAGATCAAAGAGTTGTTGAGCTAGCTTTTGCGGGACTTATAGGAAATGATGAAAAGGGAAATCCAATTCCAGAAGTTGCAGAGAGTTGGGAAATTTCAGAAGATGAAAAAACATATACTTTCAAGCTTAGAAAAGATGTTAAGTTTTCTAATGGAGAGGCTTTAACAGCTAAGGATGTAGAGTTTACTTATTTAATGATGGCAGATCCTAAGTATGATGGACCAAGAACAGGTCATGTAGAAGGACTTGTAGGTTATGAAGAGTACAATAAGGGTGATGCAAAGAATATTGAGGGATTAAAAGTTATTGATGATTTTACAGTTTCTTTTACAACTAAAAATGTTGATGCTAAGGCTATATGGAACTGTGGAATGGGAATTCTTCCAAAAAGCGTTTATGGATTTGAAAAGGGAGATATACAAAAAGTAAAGGATAAATTAGCAGAGCCTGTCGGAGCAGGTCCTTACAAGTTTGTTCATTATAAGCCAGGTCAAGAAATCAAGTTTGAGAAGAATGATGCATATTTTAAAGGAACACCAAAGGTTCCTAATATAGTAATGAAAATGACAACTAAACAGACTGAAATTCAAGAGTTAGTTTCAGGAAGTGTTGATTTAATTGAGCAAATAAATGGAACTATGGAGAATGTTGAGCAGTTAACTACTGCAGGGTTCTTAGATACTCATCAATATGCAGCTAATAGTTATGGATATATAGGTCTTAATATGGAGTCACCAAAGTTAAAAGATAAGGAAGTTAGACAAGCGCTTACTTATGGAATGAATAGACAAGCACTTGTAGATGCTTTTTATGGTGGTAATGCACAAATTATGAATGCTCATATTACACCGTCTTCATGGGCATACAATCCAGCAATTAAGGATGCATATAAGTATGATCCTGATAAAGCTAATAAAATGCTTGATGATGCAGGTTGGAAGGATACTAATAATAATGGTGTAAGAGATAAGGATGGAGTGGAGTTAGATATAACATGGATTACTTATACAGGGTCTAAGTATGTTGAAACTTTAACACCTATTGTAATAGATAGTTGGAAGAAGATAGGGGTTAAGGTAACTCCAGAGCTTATGGAATTCCCTTCAATGGCTGATAAGGTTAGAAATACAAGAGATTTTGAAATGTTCAATATGGCATGGAGCTTATCAATAGATCCAGATCCATCAGAAATATTTGCAATAGAGCAAAATAAAAAAGGTGGATATAACTCAGTTAGATGGGTAAATGAAGAGGCAGATAAGATATTAAAAGAGGCTAGAGCAACAACAGACCAAGCAAAAAGAAAGGAATTATATAATAAGTGGCAAGAAATATTTGCAGATGAACTTCCTTATATTTGTTTAGATATATCAAAAGAATTAGCATCTAGTAATTCAAGAGTTGAAAATTATAGACCATCAACTTATAAACCTTGGACAACAGATATTCATTTAGTGGAATTAAAGTAATTAAAAATAATATGAAAGTCTGGGGAGGTTTTCCCTAGACTTTTTAAATAAGTAGGAGGAAGTATGTTTAATTATATTATTAGAAGAATTCTTCAGATGATACCAACTATGATAGGTGTGTCTTTTGTAATATTTTTAATTTTTGCACTAGCACCAGGAGATTTTTTATCTGCTAATATGGATCCGAATATTAGCCCAGAGAGAGTAGAAGAAATGAGAGATATGTATCATTTAAATGAGCCTAAACATGTTCAATATTTTTATTGGATGAAAGGTGTTGTTACAGAGGGGACTTTTGGTGAATCTTTTTATTATAGAAAACCAGTTGCAGAGGTTATGAAGGATTATATACCTAATTCATTTATACTTGGGGCAGCATCACTTATTTTAGGATTATTAATAGCAGTACCAATAGGGATTGTGTCAGCTACAAAGCAGTATTCTTTTTTTGATAAGATATTTACTGTTTTTGCTTTGATAGGGATTTCCATGCCGTCTTTTTTCTTTGGACTTATATTAATAAAATACTTAGGTGTAGAATTTGCACTTTTGCCTATATCGGGAATGACTGAACCGGGAAGTGTACAAACAGGGTTTCCATATATTTTAGATGTATTAAAACATATGGTTTTACCACTTATAGTTTTAACATTAGCAAGTGTTGGTGGTTGGATGAGATATACAAGGTCTAGTATGCTTGAGGTTGTTAGACAGGATTATATTAGAACTGCTAGAGCAAAGGGATTAAAGGAAAAAATAGTTGTATATAAACATGCATTACGTAATGCTTTAATTCCTGTTGTTACTCTTCTTGGAATGTCTATTCCAGGACTTTTTTCAGGGGCTACACTTACAGAAACAATTTTTAGTTGGCCAGGGATTGGTCCTGTGCAACTTTTAGCTGTTACAAATAGGGATTATTATCTTTTGATGGGGCTGAATTTGACGCTCGCATTTTTAACTCTCTTTGGAAATCTTATAGCCGATATTATTTATGGTGCTGTGGATCCAAGGATTAGGCTTAAGTAAGGAGGTGGTTGTGTGAAGTTAAGTAATGAAAAAAAGGTGCGTGAGAAGATTGAAAGTCCATGGAGTTTAGTTTTTAAAAGACTTAAAAAGAATAAACTTGCTATGGCAGGATTTTTTATATTAATGACACTTATACTTATTGTTATTATAGGACCTTTAATTTACCCATATGACCATTTGACAGTTGACTATTCTATGGTTTATCAAAAGCCATCAGCGCAACATATTTTAGGTACAGATAATGTTGGTAGAGATGTGTTTGCAAGGCTTATGTATGGTGGAAGATATTCTTTAACTATAGGGATAGTTGCTGTTGCAATTTCTGTTACTATAGGTAGCTCACTTGGGGTTATTGCAGGGTATTATGGTGGTAAAATAGATGGATTGATTATGAGAATCGTTGATGTTTTTATGTGTTTCCCTTTTTTACCTCTTTTAATTATGGTTTCAGCAGTTATGCAGGAGGCTAAAGTTCCGCCAGAGTATAGAATTTATGTAGTTATGGTTGTTATAGGTTCTCTTAGTTGGACAGGAACTTGTCGTATGGTTAGAGGACAAGTTTTATCACTTAGAGAGCAGGAATTTATGCAAGCAGCGGAGTCATTAGGTCTTAGTGATTTTAGAAAAATGTTTTTTCACCTTCTTCCTAATACATTCGCCGTAATTATAGTTTCTGCAACTCTTGGTATAGGAAGTGCTATTTTGACAGAATCAAGTTTGAGCTTCTTGGGGCTTGGAGTTACTCCACCAACACCAACTTGGGGGAATATGATTCAGGTTGCTAATGATTATTATACAATGTCAAATAGACCTTGGCTTTGGATTCCCCCGGGGATTTGTATCTTTATTACGGTTATGGCTATAAATATTTTTGGTGATGGGTTAAGAGATGCACTTGATCCAAAGCTTAAAGTATAGGGGGGAGTTAGATGTCAAAAAATATAGTTGAGTTTAAAAATTTACAAACTTACTTTTATACAGAAGATGGAATTGTTAAGGCTGTTGATGGAGTAAGTTTTAATATAAAAGAAGGGGAAACTCTTTGTGTTGTTGGAGAGTCAGGGTGTGGTAAATCAGTTACGGCTATGTCACTTATGGGACTTATTCCAAATCCCCCGGGGAAGGTTATTGGTGGAGAAGTTTTATTTGAGGGAGAAGATGTTTTAAAGTTTTCTGATAGTAAAATGAGGGATATGAGAGGCAATAAGGTTTCTATGATTTTCCAAGAACCTATGACTTCACTTAATCCTGTTTTTAGGGTTGGAGAGCAAATTTGTGAGGCTGTTATTCTTCATCAGGGATTATCTAAAAAAGAGGCTGAGCAAAAGGCTATTAAAACCTTGAAAATTATAGGAATTCCAAGAGCAGAGGAAATTATGAAGTGTTATCCCCATGAATTATCTGGTGGGATGAGACAGAGAATTATGATAGCTATGGCTATTTGTTGTGAGCCAAAACTTCTTATTGCAGATGAGCCTACAACAGCTCTTGATGTTACTATTCAAGCACAGATTCTTGATTTGATGAGAGATGTAAAAAAGGAACTTGGTACATCTATAATGCTTATTACTCATGATCTTGGTGTTGTTGCAGAGATGGCTGATTATGTTGTTGTAATGTATGCAGGGAAGGTTATAGAAGAGGCACCAGTTGTTGAGCTTTTCAAAAATCCTATGCATCCATATACTGTGGGTCTTTTAAAATCCAAACCACTTTTAACTTCTAATAGCAAGAGATTATATTCAATTCCAGGGCAAGTTCCAAATCCTATTGGAATTCCAGTGAGTTGTTATTTTAATGAAAGATGTGAGAAGTGCAAAAATAAGTGTAAGGACACAGAGCCGGTTTTAAAAGAAGTTACAAAAGGACATAAAGTAGCTTGTTTCCTTTATGATGAGTATAAGGGAGGAGAGGCTGATGAGTAATTTAGATGTTAAAGTTAAAAATGAAAAAATAATAGAGGCTAATGGAGAAATTCTTGTTGAAGCTAGAGAGCTTAAAAAATATTTTCCTATAAAAGCAGGGGTGTTTTCAAAAACTGTTGGACATGTAAAAGCAGTTGATGGAATTTCTTTGAAAATATATAAGGGGGAAACTGTTGGGCTTGTTGGAGAGTCTGGGTGTGGAAAATCTACAACAGGTAGAGCACTTTTAAGATTATTTGAAAAGTCTGGTGGAGATGTGTTTTTTGAAGGTAAAGATCTTTTTGCTTTAAATAAAAAAGAGTTAAGAGCTACTAGACCTAGAATGCAAATGATATTCCAAGATCCATACTCATCACTTAATCCAAGACTTACAGTTGGAGATCTTGTTGGAGAATCTCTTATAAATCATAAGATTTGTAGTAAGGATGATTTGAAAGAAAGGGTTGAAAAGACTTTAGAAAGATGTGGACTTGCATCTTATCATTTAAAAAGATATCCTCATGAATTTTCTGGAGGACAAAGACAAAGAATAGGAATAGCAAGAGCTTTAATTTTAAATCCTAGTTTTATTGTTTCAGATGAGCCAGTATCTGCACTTGATGTTTCTATTCAATCACAAATAGTTAATCTTATGATGGATTTACAAGAGGAAAATCAATTTTCTAATTTATTTATTTCACATGATTTAAGTGTTATAAAGCATATTTGTCACAGGATAGGAGTTATGTATCTTGGGAGTCTTGTTGAGTTTGCAAGTAAGGAAGATATATATGAAAATCCTCTTCATCCATATACAAAAGCACTTTTATCAGCAGTTCCAGTTCCTGATCCAACTGTGAAAAGGGAGAGGATTATTTTAATGGGAGATATTCCATCACCTGCAAATCCGCCTAAGGGATGTAAGTTCCATACAAGATGTCCTTATGCAATAGATAAATGTAAAATTGAAAATCCAGAGTATAAAGAGGCTAAGAAGGATCACTTTGTGGCTTGTCATATAGTTTGATTTAAAAAAAGAAATCTCTTGAATTTTAGAGATTTCTTTTTATAATATTTAAAGAAGTATTAACATGAATTTGATGATTAAAAAATTTTTAATAGATAATGTTTACATATATAAAATTTAGTTATATTTATTTTGAAATTTTAATAATGTATATAAGTATATATTTATATAAATTACCATTTATAGTTATAACTGTATTGTAAACATATTCTTTATTATGATAATATTAATTGGGGTAAGAGGTGTAATTGTTTATGTTTTTTTTAAAAGATGCACAGACAAGGATAAGAGAAAGAGAAGAAGATTTAAAACTTCAAAAAGAAATTGAGGGAAAAGAGAAACCAAAATTTAAAGACTTAGTTGCGATAATGTTTGCCCAATATCTAATCTTGATACCTATGGCGTTGATAGGATTAGCTATATTTGGGTTTATACTATATATATTTACTAAATTTATTAGTTAAGTTTACAGGAGGCTAAAGGATGAACAATTTATCATTTGATATTACAAAAGCTTCAAGCTTTTTATCAGAAACAGAAATCAATTATTTAAGTGACGCAGTTAAGTGTGCACACAAAAAAGTACATGAAGGAACAGGTGCTGGAAGCGACTTTTTAGGATGGGTTGAATTACCAGAGAATTATGATAAAGATGAGTTTGCAAGAATTAAAAAAGCAGCAGATAAAATTAAATCAGATTCAGAAGTTTTATTAGTTATAGGAATTGGTGGTTCTTACTTAGGAGCTAGAGCTGTTATAGAAATGTTAAATAGTAATTTTTATAATGTTTTAGGAAATGAAGAAAGAAAAACACCAAGAATATTCTATATAGGAAATAACATAAGTTCAACATATATGCATGATCTTTTACAAGCAATTGAAGGAAAAGAAATAAGCTTAAATGTTATTTCTAAATCAGGTACTACAACAGAACCTGCTATTGCTTTTAGAATTTTAAAAGAGTACATGGAAAAGAAATATGGAAAAGAAGGAGCTAAAGCGAGAATATATGCTACAACAGATGCACAAAAAGGAGCTTTAAAAGGTCTTGCTGACAAAGAAGGATACGAACAATTTGTAGTTCCTGATAATGTTGGAGGAAGATTCTCAGTTTTAACAGCAGTTGGACTTTTACCAATAGCAGCTTCAGGTATTGATATAGATGAATTAATGAAGGGTGCTAATGATGGTAGAGTTGAATATTCTAATCCTAACGTTTTAGAAAATGAATGTTATAAGTATGTTGCAGCTAGAAATGCTTTATATAGCAAAGGTAAAACAACAGAAATACTTGTAAACTATGAGCCAAACATCCAATACTTTGGAGAGTGGTGGAAGCAATTATATGCTGAGTCAGAAGGAAAAGACAATAAAGGTATATTCCCAGCATCAGCTAACTTCTCAACAGATTTACACTCAATTGGACAATTTATTCAAGAGGGTAGAAGAAATATCTTTGAAACTGTTATTAATGTAGGAAAAGCAAGACATGAAATAACAATAGAAGCAAATGAAGATAATGCAGATGGTCTTAACTTCCTTGCAGGAAAAACAATGGACTTTGTTAATAAAAAGGCATTTGAAGGAACATTACTTGCTCATAATGATGGAGGAGTTCCAAACCTTGTTCTTAATGTACCAGAACTTACACCTTACTATGTAGGAAAACTTATTTACTTCTTCGAGAAGGCTTGTGGATTAAGTGGTTATGTTCTAGGAATTAACCCATTTGACCAACCAGGTGTTGAAGCTTACAAGAAAAATATGTTTGCTTTACTTGGAAAGCCAGGATTTGAAGATTTAAAAGCTGAGCTTGAAGAAAGACTTTAATCATAGTTGATTAATTGAATATTAAATATTAGAATAAAAGAAGAAACTCACAAAATAGAGTTTCTTCTTTTTATTATGTGAATAACTTTGAAATTTAATTATCCGTATGTGGATAACTTTTAATACCTGTGGAAATTATTTTAAATTAATTGAGATTTTATGAAAAGAGGGTAGGGTATGAGAATAATTGTTGATGGTGATGGATGCCCAGGAATGAATCTTATAGAGAAAGTTGCGAGAGCCGAAGATGTTGAATTAATAGTTTATTCAACTGTAGACCATAATATAAATTTAAATTATGGAATGGTTAAAAGGGTTGATGCAGGGTTTCAATCTGTTGATATGTATGTAATGAATGAAACCAAAAAAAATGATGTTGTGATATCACAAGATTTTGGTGTTGCAGCAATGGTGCTTGGTAAAAAAGCATTTGCAGTTTCACCAAAGGGAATGGTTTATACAAATGATAATATAGAAAGACTTTTATTTGAAAGACATTTATCAGCTAAAGCTAGAAAAGCAGGGCTTAGAGGAAAGAATACAAGTAAAAGAACAAAAGAAGATGATATGAGATTTTATGAGAGTGTTAAAAGAGTTGTTAGAGAAGCGAAAGCTAGAGAATAATTAAAAAAAATCTCAGGAGAATCCTGAGATTTTTATTTTAATGGTTTGATTATATGGATATAATAAAATTAGGAGATTTATAGTGTTCTTTAACACTAATACTAGTATGTGCAAAGCTAGATATATTATTCAAAAATTTATTTATTAAATTAACTTTAATAATATTCTATTTGGTTTACATAATATGGTAAAGGATGTATACTTTTAGTATAGGGTAGAGATTTTTTAGCAGGGGTGTACTATATGGAAGAACTATATATTGATATTTACACTAAACATATTGAGAATAAAGAGATTTATGAGATAAAGATAGAGAATAATACAGACGATGATTTATTATATAAAATACTTATAGGAAGAGAGGGAGTATGGGAAGCTTTAGACGACGAGTTTTGCAATAAAGATGAGTTTCAGTGGACTCCAATGAAAAAAGGAAATTATCATATTTTAGCTCAGGCTAAAAAGAGAGGTTCAATAAAGTCGTTCGAATATAAAGCTACCAGAAGTATATCTGTGGGAGTGAATGAAGAAAATTTAATACAAGATATTTCAATAAACAAAGAAGTTTATGATATTGGTGACAAAGTAGAGGTAATAGTTGAGAGTAATATAACACCAGTAATGTATAGATATTTTATAAGTTCTAAGGAAGGTTGGAGACTTATGAGAGATTATACACCTGATAATACTCTTAATTTTACTGCAAATGAAGCAGGAAGTTTTGATATTTTAGTTGAGTGTAAAATACCAGATTCAGATAATAATTTTGATGATTACAATACTGTGAATTTTGTGGTTAATAATATAGAAAATGTAGAAATTGTAGATTTTAAGTGTTTAGCAAGTGAGCTTTTAGTTGATGAAGAGCTTATTTTTAAAGTTGAGGCTAATTTTGAAGATGATAGAACAGGACTTTATAAGTTTGTTAAGGTGAGACCAGATGGTTCAGTTTATTGTGTTCAAGATTATTCTTCAAGAAATATGGTCGCTTTTACAGAGGATAAAAGTGGAACATATAAGCTTATGTGCTATATTAGAGATATGTATTCAGCAAAAGACTATGATGATAGAGCACTTATGAATTATAAAATAAAGCCATATAAGGATTTGAAAATCAAAAGTTTAACAACTGATTTAACATCACCTGAAACAGTAGGAGAAAATATAAATGTTAGAGCTATTGTGACTGGTGGAAAAAGTGTTAGGTACAAGTTTGAAGTTGAGGGACCTTATACAGAAAATTCAGGTTATACAAAAAGTAATAGTTTTATGTGGAATGCTAAAAAGCCAGGAAAATATGTAATAAAGTTATTTGCTAAAGATGAAAGTTTTGTAGCTGAAGGCGACAAAGATTATGAAGTGACTGCAAGCATAAACTTTACAGTAGAAGAGGATTTATATAAGCCTGTTAGAATAATAAAGATTGATGCTAAAAATGAGGACCTTCATATTGTTGGAAAACCAATTAAGGTTAGTGTTGTTACGGATGGTGGAAGTAGCGTAAAATATGCATTTGATGTGTTAAAGATGGGTGAACTTATAAGAGAGTATCCTTATGCAGATGAAAACTTTATAGAGTTTACTCCTGATGAGGCTGGACTTTATGATATAGATGTTAAGGTCAAGGATAAATATTCAGAAAAACCTTTTGATAACCATAATATTATACATGTAGATGTTAAGGCATATAGAAAGTCTAAAATAGATCATGTTTTAGTTCCAGCAAAAGATTATTTCTTAGTTGGCGATAATATAGATATTGAGGCTATTGTTCAAAATACAAGAGAAACTCTTATGAGATATGTAACAACAATAAATGGACAGATTGTTGAAGAGACTGAGTTTGGACAGGTTGAAAAACTTGCTGTTTTCCCAAAATGTCCAGGTAAATATGTAGTTGAGATTTATGTTAAGAATAAAAAATGTAAAATAGGATTTGATAATAAGAGAGAAATTAAGTTCTTTGTAAATGAAGCTCCTCCTGTTACGAATACTATAATTACAACTAATAAAACTGTGTATAAACTTAATGAAGAAATTAATTGTATAGCACAGAGTAATGGTGGAAAAGGTGTTTGTTATGAGTTCTATGTTATGAAAAATGATAATTGGGAACTTGTTCAAAAATATAGTAGAAAGAAATATTATGCTTTTAGACCATTTTTAGAAGGGGAGTATAAGGTTTTAGTTCTTGCTAAAAGCCATTATAGAAAGTGTGCTTATGAGGATTATGGAATATTAGAGTTTAAGGTGGAAGAATAGCATTTTAAGTTACGACTAGAGGGGGATTTTATTATGAAAATTAAAGGACTTGGTTCAGAGCAAATAGCAGCTATAGCTATGGTTGTGCAGGCTAAAAAATCTAGTAAGGATAAGGATTCACCTGCTTTTGGAATTATGATGGAGTCAGTCCTTGCATCTGCTGCTGCTAATCGTAGTGAAGTTGCAAAGGATGATGTCACTTTAGAAAAAAACGAAGGTAAAGTGGATTTAGAGGTTTTAAAGCCAGTTAAACCAGAGGTTAGTGTTACAGATGGAAATACAGAAAGCAAAAGTGATATGGAAAGAATTAATTTGGCTGTTAAAGCGGCTTCAAAGAAGTATGGTGTGCAGGAAGGGTTAATTAGAGCTATTATCAAGACGGAGTCTAATTTTAATGCAAATGTTGTTTCACATGCTGGGGCACAAGGTGTTATGCAGATAATGCCTGCAAATTTTAAAATGCTTGGAATTACTGATGGACATAATATTGAACAAAATATCAATGGTGGTGTTAAACTTTTAAGACAATACCTTGATAAATTTGATGGAGATGTTCAAATGGCACTTATGGCTTATAATGGAGGTCCTGGCACTATGCAAAGAAGAGGAGTTAAGTCACCTAGTGATTTGTATAAGATGCCAAAGGAAACTCAGAATTATGTACCAAAAGTTTTAGGTTTTTATAATAAGGGAATTTAGTTAGATTAATATAGAGAGGAAGTTTCAGATTATTTTTGGAATTTGCTCTCTTTTTGTTATAATAGAGAAATGAATAAAGAGTGAAACGAATGTTTTAGATAATTTTAGGAGGTTTTATTGTGGAGAGATTAGACAAGGTACTTTCAAATTTAGGTTATGGAACTAGAAAAGAAATTAAAAAAGTTATAAAGCAAGGTATCATTACTGTAAATGGAGTAGCAGTTAAGGATGCGAATATGAAAGTGAATCCTTATGAGGATAGTATTTTTGTTGGGGATGAAGAGGTTGTATACAGAGAGTTTATTTATCTTATAATGAATAAACCAGCAGGAGTTATTTCTGCAACTTTTGATAATAGAGATGAGACTGTAGTAGATTTATTATATCCAGAACATCAAGTGTTTGAGCCATTCCCAGTTGGTAGACTTGATAAAGATACAGTTGGATTATTACTTTTAACTAATGATGGAGAGCTTAATCATAAATTAATCTCACCAAGATCAGGTGTTAATAAAATATATTTTGCACATATAAATGCAGAAATAACACAGGCGGATATAAAAGCGTTTGAAAAAGGAATTACTTTAAATGATGGTTACAAGTGTTTACCAGGAAAACTTGAAATAGTTGAAAACTGTGGTGATATGGCAAAAGTTAATGTAACTATTCAAGAGGGAAAATTCCATCAAGTTAAGAGGATGTTTGAAGCTAGAGATAAGAAAGTTACATATCTTAGAAGAATCAAGTTTGGCAACATAGATATAGATGAAACACTTGCAGAGGGTGAATACAGAGAGCTTACTCAAGATGAGTTGAATTTATTATGTAAAGATTTTTAACAATCTTTCAATAATAAGATTAAAACTATATTAGAGCGTTTAATAAATTGCAAAAATTTCGTAAAATTTACTTGCAATGGTAATTTGTTTTTAATATAATGTTAATGCAAGGATAAATAAAAGGAAGAATAGCCCCCTTTTTATTTATTGCTTATTGCTAAGACGCAACCTGGCCCCAAGGGTTGCGTTTTTTTTATTTTAATAGAAATCATATCCCAACATAGCATTATTTGAGGATTTTGTTATGTTGGGATTTTTATGTTCAAATAATTTTTTTTAAATAATATGATTATGAAACTATTTATTATGGCAATAATTATTAATATATGAACGAATGTTCTTTTGAAATGAACTTTTAGAAAAAAATAGTATATCTAATGTGATATAATGAAAATAAGAAATGAAGAAAAGGAGTTGGTCTTGTGGATTTAAAAAGCTTATTAAACAAAGAGCAGTATGAAGCAGCTACGACAATAGAAGGACAGGTTTTAATACTTGCAGGTGCTGGTTCTGGTAAAACAAGAGTTTTAACTCACAGAATAGCATATATGCTAGGTGATTTAGATATACAGCCTTATAATATACTAGCTATTACATTTACAAATAAAGCGGCAGCAGAAATGAGAGAAAGAGTTAAATCTTTAGTTGGAGATGTTGCTAATAGAATGTGGATTTCAACTTTCCACTCAACATGTGTAAGAATTTTAAGAAGAGAAATAGATAAACTTGGTTATAAAAGTGATTTTACAATTTATGATTCTTCAGATCAAAAAACACTTGTTAAGCATATAATGAAAGAACTTAACATAAATGATAAAGATATAACTGATAATGAAATATTAGGTTCAATAGGTAAAGCAAAAGATGCTTTATTAACACCTTCAGCGTATAGAAGATCAATAGAAGGTAATTTTAGAAAAGAAAAAATTGCTGCAGCGTATGAATTATATCAAAAGAAATTAAAAGGAAATAACGCTTTAGATTTTGATGATTTAATATTTAAAACAGTTGAATTATTTAGAGGACATGAAGATGTTCTAGAGTTCTATCAAAATAAATTCAAATACATAATGATAGATGAGTACCAAGATACTAACAAAGCACAATATGAATTTGCTAAGCTTTTAGCTGGTAAGTATAGAAATATCTGTGTTGTTGGAGATGATGATCAATGTTTAGTTGAAGGAACTAAGATTGATTTAAGACATGAAACTAAAAATATAGAAGATATTAAAGTTGGAGATGAAATAAGAGTTGCCATAGGTAATGGAGAAAGTAACTTTATAGCAGTAGAAAGTATTTCTAAGAAAGAAAACTTATCACAAGTTATAAAAGTTACTACTGAAAATGGTAAAGTATTTAAAGCAACTCCAAATCATATTACATTTGCTAAAAATTCAGTTGAAGAAAGTATGTATTATGTGTACTTAATGTATAAGGCTGGAATGGGATATAGAATAGGGCAAACATCATCTGTTAGAAGTAGAGAAGGTGAAATTGTTTCAGGATTAGCAGTTAGACTAAATGGGGAACAAGCAGATAAGATATGGATGATAAAAAGGTGTTCTTCAAAAGAGGAAGCAACTTACTATGAAGCTTACTTTGCAGCTAAGTATGGTTTACCAACTGCGGTGTTTAATAGTAGAGGAAGAAGTATAGTTCTAACTCAAGAACAATTAAATAAGTTATTTGATGAATTAGATACTGTAAGTGCAGCAGAGAGATTAATGGATGAGGAAAACTTACATATAGAATATCCACATCATGTAAGTAGTGCTGTTATTCGTGGGGCTACAGTAAGAAAAAGAGTTAATCTAACTATATTTGGAGGAAGAGGAGCTCAGGGAAGAACTTGTCTTTCACATAGAATAGGATTGAATTCATCAGGAGATGAGTATAAAGAAAAATTCCAAGATGCTGGTTTTAGTGTTAGAGATGGGCAAAGAGGAACATTTAGAGTTGAAACAGAGAGAGTTTCATATGAAGAAGCTGAAGAATTTACTAGAAATTTAGTTCAAGTTGAAGATTGCTATGAAATAGAAAGAAGAGCAAAACTTACAAAGGACAAATCATTTAAGTTCATGCCAGTTGGAAGCTTAAGAGAAGGGATGCTAATAGCTAGTTTTGATGGGCAAGAAGTTGTAGAAGATAAAATAGTTTCTATAGAAAGAGAAAACTATAAAGGATATGTTTATGATTTAAATATACCATTTGCTAGAAACTACTTTGCAAATGATGTAGCAATTCATAACTGCATCTATGCTTGGAGAGGGGCAGATATCAGAAATATTTTAGACTTTGAGAAAGATTATCCAGAGGCTAAAACTGTTAAACTTGAGCAAAATTATAGATCAAAAGCAAATATCTTAGAAGCGGCTAATAAAGTTATTAGAAATAATGCTGAGAGAAAGTCTAAGGTTCTTAGAACTGAGAAAGAAGCGGGACAGAAGATAACTATTGAAAGATGTTATTCAGACAAGATGGAAGCATCATTTGTTGCAACAGAGATAAATAAGCTTAGAGAAGATGTTCTTGCATGGGACTATAAAGACTTTGCTATACTTTACAGAACAAATGCACAGTCAAGAACTTTTGAGGAAAGCTTAAGAAGAGCAAGTATTCCTTATAGAATTTTTGGCGGACTTAAATTCTATGATAGAAAAGAGATTAAAGATATTCTTTCATATTTAAAAGTTATTATAAATGAGCAAGATGATATTTCACTTAAGAGAATTATCAATGTTCCAAAGAGAAGTATTGGTAATACAACAATTGAAAAGTTAGATGATTATGCAAAGGCATATGATATAGATTTTTATGATGCTTTATTAGAAGTAGAAAAGATAGAAAACCTTACATCAAGAGGAAGAAATCCTATTATAAGATTTGTTGATATGATGGAAGATGTTAAAGTTATGGCAGAAAGTTTATCTGTTTCAGAACTTATTGAATATGTTTTAGAAAAATCAGGATATATAGATGCACTTAAGGCTTCTAAGTTGTTAGAAGATGAAAGTAGGATAGAAAACTTAAAAGAACTTGTTTCAGATGCTGTTGATTTTGAAAGAACTGTACCAGAGGAAGAGAGAAGTTTAAGCAATTATTTAGAAAAGGTAGCACTTGTTCAAGATACAGATAATGTGGATTCAGAGAATAATTATGTTACTTTAATGACTATTCATAGTGCTAAGGGACTTGAGTTCCCTGTTGTATTTATGGTTGGAATGGAAACAGGTTTATTCCCAAGTGCAAGAGCTTTAGAGGATGAAGCAGAGATGGAAGAGGCTAGAAGACTTTGTTATGTTGGAATAACAAGAGCGGAAGAAAAGCTTTATATGACATCAGCAGAAACTAGAATGGTATTTGGTAAGACACAGGCTTATCCACAATCAGATTTCATAAGAGAGATACCTATGGAACTTAAAGAATATATTAAAAAAGAACCAATAAAACCTGTTAATAAAACAACAACAACTTTAAAACAAACAGGACATTCCAATAATCCTCATGGACTTAGAAGCAGTTTCAATACTGCACCAAAACTTAGTAGAGCAAATGCAGAAGCTCAACTTAATGACATTTTAGCAGGGGATGAGCAAACTAATCTTCTTACTAAGGAGACTGCTATAGCTGGTAGAAAAGTTAAGCATAGTAAGTTTGGAATTGGAACAATCATAACTGTTGCGAATGTTGGTGGTGATGTGAAGGTTACTATTGCATTTAATAGTCAAGGAGTTAAGCATTTAATGCTTAGTTTTGCACATTTAGAATTGGCTTAAAATAAGGTAAGCCTCATTAAGTTGAGGCTTCTTTTTTAATTATACTCAAATATAACAATTAAAAAGCAAATGTTGAAAAATCTTAAGAATTTATTATGTTGCAGAATGTTTTTTAATTGCTAATATAAGGGTATAATATAGATAATGTAAAATTTAGAGATAGGAGTAAGTAAATTTATTATGGATAAAATTAAAAAAATAGAAGAATTAGTAGAAGAGTTAAATAGATATGCGTATGAATACTATACTTTAGGTAATCCTTCTGTTAGCGATAAGGAATATGATAAAAAGTATGATGAGCTTACAACCTTAGAAAAAGAGTTGAACTTTAAATTAGATTATTCACCAACTCAAAGAGTAGGAGATATAATTTTATCTGAGTTTAAGAAATATAAACATAAAGCACCATTATGGAGCCTTGGAAAGGCTCAAACTATTAACGAGATAGAAGAATGGCATAAAAGGAACATTAAATTTGTAACTGAATATAATAAAACTGCAACAGAAAAACTACCTGAGCTTAAGTATATAGCTACAAAGAAGTTTGATGGTTTAACAGTTAATGTATCTTATAATGAAGAGGGTGTACTAGTTACAGCAGCTACAAGAGGAAATGGTGAAGTAGGTGAAGATGTAACAGCACAGGTGAAGACTATAAAAGCATTACCACTTAAAATAGATTCACATGATTTTTTAGAGATTCATGGAGAGGCTATTATGACTACAGAAGCTTTTGAAAAATATAATAAAACTGCAGTAACTCCACTTAAAAATCTTAGAAATGGTGCAGCAGGAGCACTTAGAAATTTAAATGTTAATGAGACTGCAAAAAGAGGTTTATCAGCATTTTTCTATGATATAGGTTATAAAGAGGGCGAAAATTTTAAGACTTACACAGAAATGTTAGAGTTTATAAAAGAAAAGGGATTTCCAATGGATGACTACATTAAAACATGCAAAACAATTAGTGACATAGAAAATGAAATTAAGTATATAGAAGATATAAGATTTAGTTTGAATTATGATATTGATGGTTTAGTTTTAGCAATTGATGATATAAGAACTAGAGAACTTATGGGATATACAATAAAAGCTCCAAAGTGGGCTATTGCATATAAGTTTGAGGCACAAGAAACAACATCAAAATTATTAGAAGTTGAGTGGAATACAGGAAAAAGTGGTAGAGTAACTCCAACTGCATTGATTGAGCCAGTAGAACTTGCAGGTGTAACTGTAAAAAGAGTAACGCTTAATAATATGGATGATATAGCAAGAAAAGGTGTGAAACTTGGTGCAGAGGTTTTTGTAAGAAGAAGTAATGATGTAATTCCAGAGATAATGGGAGTTGTAGAATCAAGTCTTGAGAATGCAACAGAGATATTAGCACCAGAAAACTGTCCTTCATGTGGGGCAAAACTTCATCAAGATGGAGTTCATATATTCTGTGATAATACTCTTGGATGTAAATCTCAAATGGTTAAAACAATAGTTCATTACTCATCAAGGAATGCTATGAATATTGAAGGTTTTTCTGAGAGAACAGCAGAGCAATTATTTGAAAAGTTAGATATTAGATCAATATCAGAATTATATACTCTTGAGTATGAAAAACTTTTAGGGCTTGATAAGTTTGGAGCTAAAAAGGCTCAAAATTTATTAGATTCAATTGAAAGTAGCAAAGAATGTGAGCTGCCAGCATTTATATATGCATTAAGTATACCTAATGTAGGGGTAAAAACTGCTAAGGATATAGTTAAAAGATTTAAAACTCTTGAAAATATTAAAAATGCAAAATTTGAAGAGTTAGTTGAAGTTCCAGATGTGGGGGATATAGTTGCAAACTGCGTTATAGATTTCTTTAAAGAAGAAAGAATTTTATCTATTATAGATGAGTTATTAGTAGTTGGAGTTAATCCTAAATATGAAGAAATAGAAACTGTTGAAGGGATATTTACAAATAAGACTGTAGTAGCAACTGGTAGTCTTAAGAATTATTCAAGAACTGAAATAAAAGAAAAATTAGAAAGCCTTGGAGCGAAAGTTTCAGGAAGTGTAAGTAAAAAAACAGATTATGTTATAGCGGGAGAAGCAGCAGGTTCAAAATATGATAAAGCAGTGTCTTTAGGAGTTAAAATTCTTACAGAAGAAGAATTTGAATCGATGTTGTAACAAGTTAATATTTTTCAATTAAGGAGAAGGTCTTATGAATTTAGATGAGTTAAAAGGGATAGAAGATAAAAAACAAACAGATGATAGCTTGACTGAAAGGGCGCCTGAAGTAGATAAAATGGAAAAGGAAAAGCTATGTAGGAAGTTGACAAATAAAATCCTAGACTCAAATCCTGATATTGTGGCAAGTTTTAATAATGGAATGATTACAGCAATAGATGATACAGTTGCAATATTAAGAGAAAAAGTTGATTTTAATATAAGTGATGAAGCATTAAATAATATTGTTGGAGAAGAAATTCTAACAAGATAGATAAAACTTAAAATAATATAATGTGATAAATATATTAAATAAATTATATTAAATAAATTATATGAAAAGAGGGTTGATACTTGTATTGTATCAACCCTTTACTTATTCTTATTATTTTTCAATATCATCAAACAGTGGTGGATTATCTACTAATTCTTTTGCACTGCTTAAAATTTCTTCTTCTGAAATAAATATACTTTCGTTTGCAGATTCTTTTTTAGTAGAATCATCTTTTGAAGAAGTTTGAATATTTTCATCATTTACACCAGTTAAAGATTTTTCTGTAATTAGAGCAAGATGATTTGCTATTTTTTCAAGTAAGTAGTTTTTGTATTTAAATTGATTATATGCTTTATTAGCTATTATAAAACTCCATATACCAATAAATATTAATGTTAACATAAATAAAATAGCAATTATTTGAACAGCAATAGTCATAAAGAAGCCTCCTACATTTAATAATCAAATTATAGCATTACTATCCATATTGTGTAAATTAACAACATGGAAATTTAAAATAAAAAATAATTTATTAATATTATCAAACATATATAGAAAAATATTAGCTTAAAAAGTGTTTAAAATTCCCTTTGCTTGTCAATAATTTAGTCAAAGATATCTAGAAGCGTGAGTTTCTTTATTTTTAGAAATACGGGCTATTAGGATAAATTAAGGAGTTGAATTATGAATAGGCAAAAAAAAGTAAAGATAATATTATCATTATGTTTAGTTGCTCTAACGATGATAGGATGTTCTAAGATTACACCTGTTGCAAATGTTGAACCTAAAAAAGAAAATTTAATAGTAGCAACAACATCAATACCAGAAAGCCTACATGCTTCAAGTTACCTTAGAAGTAGAGATGAAGACGTAATATGTGCATTGTTTGAAGGATTGGTAGAAATCACAAATGAAGGTAAGGTAGTAGGAGCGTTAGCAGATGGATGGAAGGTTTCGGAAGATGGATTGAAGTACAGCTTTCTTTTGAATGATGAAATTTATTGGAGTGATGGAGAGAAGATTATAGCAAGTGATTTTTTGAATTATTTCGAGTATTTATTTAGTCCAAGTAATATAAACTATACATCAGATGAACTTGATCATATATATGGGGTACAAGAATTTAAAGAGGGGTATGGAGGGTTTGATGAGGTAGGAATATACGCACAAGGAGATAATGAGTTGATTATTCAATTAGTGAGTGAAGATCCTAATTTCTTGAAAAAATTATCTAAACCTGAATATAGATTAAGGGATAGTGATGATGATTTAGATAATTATATAGAGAAGTATCAAAATATTAGATATACGGGGGCATATAAGATTGAAAGTGTTCCATCATATACAGAACTTAAGTTAATTCAAAATAATCAGTATACATTAAAGTCTATAGGAGCAAAAAATATTACTTTAGTTAATAGTGATGATAGTATAAAAGACTTTGCAATGTATAATACAAATAAATTAGATATAGTCAATAATCCGCCAGTGACAGCTTTTAGTGAGGGAAATTTAATAAATGAAATATCATATACAGATTCAGCTAATCTTCAATATATGGTTTTTAATTCTACAAAGGGTATAGGGAAATATTTAGATTTGAGAAAAGCAATATATGTAGATTTAAGCACAGCTCTTATGGAAAGTTATTTAATTAAAAATAAGTTTGCAACTATGGACTATAGAGAAATAAGTAGTGAAGAATTAGAAGAAAGTATTTTTTATAAAAGAAAGTATGATCAAAAGTATAGTGCAAACATGATAAATAAAAACTTAGAAATAGCAAAATCTTTATTAAGTGGAGTTCCTAAAACAGAAGAAAAAATTAAAGTAATAGGAACAGATAATTATGAAAATCAAAAATTGATTGAATTTTTAGATAAAGAATTTAAAAATTTAGAATTAGAAACAGAATTTAAGTTATATAAAGATGAAGAGGAACTTAATAAAAAGCTAGAAGCAGGAGAGTTTACAATTTTTATAGATAATATAAATTTAGAGGATGAAAATATAAATAATAAAATTAATATAATAAATGAATACTATGATGGTCAAAGTTACAGTGTTATTTCTATGTATACTCAGAATAATTATTGGTGTAAATCAAAAAAGATAAAAGAAATATACTTAGATGATAATGGAAATATGATTTTTAAGAAAATGATATATGTAAATTGATTATTGTAAAAATGTTATAGGTTCACACATTAATAGTTGACATATCAACTATAGGTTGATATTATATATTTAGTTGATATGTCAACTAAACGAATGTATGAATTTTAAGGAGAAAAAATTATGAAATTTATAGAAAAATTAACTATATTAGCAATTGCCTTTTTATCATTAATAGCAACTGCAGCAATTGCACCAGCACTTGGTGGAATACAAGCTGATTTTTCATCAGCTTCTACAACACTTGTTAAACTTGTAATTACATTACCAGCTTTAATATGTATACCGATAGGACTTTTAAATAGCACTTTTATTAAATTTATATCTAAAAAAAATCTTATAATAATAGGACTTATACTTTATCTTATAGGTGGGATTTCTTCAGTCTTTAGTACAAATATTTACATGCTTTTATTCACAAGAGTTGTTTTAGGTCTAGGACTTGGAATAACAGCTCCTTTATCACTTGTACTTATTGGTGATTTCTTTAGTGGAAAAGAAAGAGCTAAATTTATGGGATTTTCAACTGCATCAACTAATTTAGGTGGAATTCTTTCAACTCTTGTAGTTGGATTTTTATCAGGGTTTAGCTGGAAATATGCTTTTTTTGTTTATCTTATAACAATTGTAGTTTTAATTCTTGTTATTCTTTTCTTACCAAAAGAGCCAAACAAAGAAAGTGAAACAGACATAGATATAGAAAAAACAACTTTACATAACATAGAAAAACAAGTTTCTTTAAATAAAGGGATTTTTAAATATGCAATAGTGATTTTACTAGCACTTGTAGCTTTTTATGCAATTCCTACAAATATGGATTTCCTTGTTAAATTTAAAAATATTGGTGGAGAACAACTTGCAGCTGATATAGTTTCTATTGGAACATTATCATCATTAATATCAGCACTTTTATTTGGAAGTTTAATAAAAGTTTTTAAAGCATATTATTCAATTATAATTTTTGTTGTGATGGCTATAGGCTGCTTCCTTTTAGGATTTGGAAATAGTTTTCCTATCATATTACTTGGAAGTATTTTAAATGGTTTAGGATTTGGTGGAATTGTTCCTTATACAATGCTACTTGGATCAAATATTGTTCATAAAACACATACAGCACTTTCAATATTAATAATTACATCTTCACTTTATCTTGGAGAATTTTTATCACCATTAATTCTACAATGGATTTCAGGTATAATAGGAATTAGTAATGCTACTGGTAGCTTTTTTGCAGGTTCAATTGTTTGTATAGTATCGCTTATTATATCTATTTATTCTGCAATTAAGGATCAAAAAATATTGGCATAATAGAAGGTGGGATTTTAATGAATGATGATTATTTGGAATTAATTAGAAAAATAGCTCTTTTTA
Organism: Sarcina sp.; assembly: GCA_051655925.1. Classification (GTDB taxonomy): domain Bacteria; phylum Bacillota; class Clostridia; order Clostridiales; family Clostridiaceae; genus Sarcina. Next base: position 26,141 of record JBOGAY010000079.1, read on the forward strand.
GAAAAAAATATCATACCTACATAGCTGAGGCTATAAAGGAATTAAATATTTCATCTAGTGAATTTAGTTATCTTAAAGAACTAATTCATAATGATGGAGTTATTCAGGATGTAATTGTAAAAAATACATGTGTAGATAAAGCTGCTGCAAGTAGACTTATAAAATCACTAGAAGAAAAAAATATTATTGCACGAAAAAAAAATGAATTAGATAAAAGAAGTATGAATGTATTTCTTACTGAAAAAGGAAAAGATTTAGCACCTCTAATAGATAAGATCATGCGAGAATGGTATAGCAACTTAGAAGAATCTATGGGGAAGGACAATCTTCATACATTAAATGAATTATTACAAAATTTAAATGATATACATCCTTAAAAATACTGCATCAAATTTTATTATTTGATGCAGTACTTTTATATTTTGAGTATTTTATTATATTCAACTTTTTTTATTAATCTAATTCTTCATAGTCTATAGTGGAAATATTATTATTTAAAATACTAACATCAATAATATTAGAGTCTTCAAAGTTTGATTTTGGGGTGAAAATTTCAATTTCCTCAATGCTAAGTTCATTTATAGAAGTTATAGCAGGTTCATTTATTTCATCATTTGAAATTTTCTTTTCTTTATTTTGTAGTTCTTCTTGTAGTTCTTGAGGGATTGGAACTTTTATATCATCCATTGTTCTATATCCTCTAGATTTTTTGTCATTTTTTGATTTACTAGAATGAGTTTTAGGCTTTGGAATTGGTGATATGAATTTAAGATAATCATCTAAGAATAAATCAAGAATTAAATAATCTAAAAATAAGTTGTTAAAGCTTTCAAAGTTTGTTTTAGATGAGGTAAATCCGCCTTTCTTTTTAGAGTAGGTTGTACTTTTTAAGAAAATTGGAGCTAAACAATTAGATTCAGGTGTAGTTATATCAGGTAAACAAAACATTAAGTCATCTAAAAGATCAGAAGATTTTGAAGAAAAATGCTTATACCTTTCTGGTGAATCTAAATTAGGTGATGCTGGAAAGCTTGTTAAAATAGAAGAGTGAACTACTGATTGTTTGAAGTAATTACAAATTAACTCATCAGTGACTCTATCATCTTTAGTCTTGTTATATAAAATAAGATTAACAAGATATAAGATGTTTTCTAAGTTATAGTATTTGATATCTTTTTTATCACCAGGTTTTATAAATGTTGAAAGTTCTTCATTAAATAAAGATTTAAATAACTTACACATATCAGAAAAACTTTCTTTGAATGTTAAAAGTCCTGTATTTGAATAAGTTAAATATAAATTTATAGAAGTTAAAGTAGCAAGGGACATATCCTTTTCATCAATACCATAATCTAAGCATTGAGAGTGTATGAAATCAGACATATCTAAAAGTAAGTTTTTACATTTTTGATTTTTAGAAAGAGAGTACATTTGATTAAGTGCAAAGCAAATATGAGAGCAATCTTCTAAAGATTCATCATATAAAAAGTCCTTTCTAGTTTCAAACATATCTAAAATTTCTAATGAAAAATTTTTAAAAGTTTCTGCTTCTTTTGTATCATCAGTCATTTTTGAGTATGCATGATA
>JBOGAY010000080.1:0-10521 GCA_051655925.1 Sarcina sp.
ATTTGATTTAAAGTTTATTTTAAAACTTATAGGGATATTAATTATTTTAGCTATAGTTACAGGTTTTGTAATTAATGCAACAGTTACAAATAAAAATGAAGAAAAATTTATAAAAGAAGATAAATATATTACAATTGATGACAAGAAAAATTATTATAATATAGAGGGAAAAGAAAGACCAACTATTATTTTTGAGTCAAGTAGTGGTATGGGAATAAGTCAATGGGATAGTGTTAGGAAGCTTTTAGAAGAGGAATATGGAATAAGAAGCTTTGCTTATGACAGAGATGGTTTTGGTTTTTCAGATTTTTCAGTAGAAAAAACACCAGAGGAGCAGGCTAAAGAGTTAAAACTTATATTAAGAAAAGTTGCTTTAAGTGGTCCTTATATTTTAGTAGGAGAAGGTTATGGTTCTTTAGTTATGACTAATTTTGCTAAATTATATCCTGAACTTGTCGAAGGAATTATTTTAATTTCACCTATAAATGAAATGAGTTTAGGCAATACTAATTATTATGAGTATTTTGAAAAGAAAAAACTTTCAAGAAAGTTAGAAATTTTTGGATCATACTTAGGAGTAAATAATTTAATAGATAAATATATAGGGCTAGAATCTCCAGGTGGGTTAGATAAATATCTATCAGAAAATGATTATAATAATTATAAGATGTTAAGAACAACAAAAGGATTTAGTAATGCATATTATGCTGAGCTTAAAAATATTTTACAAAAACAAAGTGAGAGTCAAGTTGCAGGAATGTTTAATGAGATACCTTATGTAATAGTGACAACAGAAGAAAATAAAGTTGATCAGCAGGCACTTAAAAATCTTGGAAGTGATTCAAAGACAAAAATAATTGATAGCAAAGCTAATTCAGATATTATAAGTCTTGAGAAGCCGGAACTAGTCTTAGAGTCGGTTAGATATATATTAGATAATATGCCATTAAAAGAAAATTAAAATCCTTAACAAATTGTAAATATTTGTGTCATTAATATGCCACAAATCTCTATTAATATTATCTATAATAAGAATGTGTCTAGGAGGATTTTATGGGTGATTTTAATAAAAATGATAATGAGGAGTATTTTGGTTTAAATAATGATGAAAACCAAAATTCAAGTGAATCATATGGTGTAAATAATGAAATTGGTGGTTCAAATAATAATGATTTTAATAATGAACCAAAAAAAGAAAAGAAAAGTTCAAGAAAGGGTATAGCAGGAACAGTAGCAGTTGCATTAACAGCATCATTAATTGGTGGTGGAATTGGAGGGCTTGGAGTATATACAACAATGAATGATTCTAAAGAAGAAGATAAGAAGGTAGAAGCGGGAGCTACACCAATTTCAGTTACTCCAGAGTTTAAGTCAGCAGATGGGGCTATGACAACAGCTGAGGCAGTTCAAACTATAATGCCAGCAGTAGTTGGAGTTTCAACTAAGACATTAGTTAGAGACCAGTATTTTAACGGCACAAGAGAGCAAGAAGGGATTGGTTCAGGCTTTATTATAAATGAAGATGGACTTGTAGTAACCAATAATCACGTAATTCAAGGAGCATCAGAGGTTAAGGTTATTTTAAGTGATGGAAAAGAAGTTGCTGCAAAGGTTATTAACTCTGATGCAGAACTTGATCTTGCTGTTCTAGACATAATCGAACACATGGAAATGCCAGGAATTGCAAAGCTTGGAGATTCATCAAAACTTGTAGCAGGTGAGGATGTTATTGCTATAGGTAACCCACTTGGAAAAGAATTTAGTAAGACAGTTACTAAGGGAATTGTAAGTTCACCAAAGAGAGAACTTAGTGTAGATGGATCAAAAGAAAAGCTAGAAACATTCATTCAAACAGATGCAGCAATAAACCCAGGAAATAGTGGAGGACCACTTATAAATTCAAAGGGTGAAGTTATAGGTGTTAATACTGCTAAAAAGGTTGGAGAAGAGATAGAGGGAATAGGATTCTCTATTCCGATTAATACAGTTAAAGAAAACTTAGATATGCTTTCAAGTCCTAAGGTTATGATAGGTATTTCTGGAATTATAAATATTACTCCAGAACTTGCAAAACAACAAAATCTTCCTGAAGGTGTTTATTTCAGAGGTATAGAAGATTTTAGTCCAGCACAGAAAGCAGGACTTAGAGTTGGAGATGTAATTGTTGCTTATAATGGAAAAGCAGTTAAAAATGCAGAACAATTAAATGAATATAAAAATGCCTCAAAAGCAGGAGATGTAGTTAAACTTACTATCTTTAGAGACGGAAAAACTATGGATGTAGATTTAAAATTAGAAGAAGCCTAATTTTTATAAAACTCAGGGAATTATCCCTGAGTTTTTTTATATTCTAAAGTTTATTTAATCTACATATATTTTATAGGATGAAATAGATATTTCTTTTGTTTTTTCTCATGTGTATACACATGTGTATATACTTTTTGAACAAAAAGTATATAAAATGAATAAAAAAAATCTTAAGTTTAGGCAGTTTAGTCAATTTTAATGTGGATTTTTTTGGCACATAAATTGCTATATTAATTAGTGTATACAAGTGAGCTTAATAATATTTAGGAGGAATTTTTTTATGAAGAAAATATTATTAGTTTGTTCGGCGGGGATGTCAACATCATTATTAGTTTCAAAAATGAAAATTTCAGCGAAAGAACAAGGTATTGAATGTGTTATAAATGCAATTGCTGAAAGTGAAATTGAAGATTATGAAAGAGATATTGATGTACTGCTATTAGGACCGCAAGTTAGATTCTTATTTAATAAATTAAAGGGTAAATTTGGTGATGAAGGAATACCTGTTAGCGTCATTAATACGGTTGACTATGGAACTATGAATGGGACAAAGGTATTAAATCATGCACTTGATTTAATAAAAAATAAATAAAGATTTTAAGGGGAGAGTTGAAAAATGGAAGAAATAATTATGAATCTTATAATGTTCAGTGGGGAAGCTAGAAGCTATTGTATGGAGGGAATCCAATTAGCTAAAGAAGGTAAGGTTGAAGAAGCAAAAGAATTAATAGGTAAGGCTGCTGCTCAACTTGGCGAAGCTCATCACTCACAAACAAGTTTAATTCAAAATGAAGCTGCAGGGAATAAGGCTGAAGTTTCATTATTATTGGTACATGCACAAGATCATTTAATGACATCAATCACAGTTAAAGATCTTGCTACTGAAATAGTTGAATTGTATTCAAGAATAGCTTAATTATATTTTATAAAATAAACTCTAATGTGGTTTTCATTAGAGTTTATTGTATAGATAAAGGATTTTATTAATGTTATATGGGGGAAGTTGTTATGAAGTATGTTATAGGAGTTGACGGCGGAGGTACAAAGACAGAAACAGTTGCATATGACTTAGAAGGAAATAAATTAGCATCTATTTTAACAGGGTTTGGTAACTTGGTTAATGGTAAGGATGAGGCATTAAAAAATATTTTATCAGGTATTAAACAAATATTTGACAACTATGGAAAAGAAAATGTAGAAGGTATATATTTAGGTCTTGCAGGTTCAGAAGTTGGATTTAATGCGGACATAGTTTATGAAACAGTTAAAAGAGAATTTAAAATAGATTCAGTTGTGATGAATGATAGTGAACTTGCACTTAAGGCACTTTTAAAAGGTGAAGATGGTATTTTAACAATTGCAGGAACTGGTTCAATATCATTTGGAATACATGAAAATGTTCAATGGAAGTCAGGTGGATGGGGACATCTTCTTGGTGATGAAGGTTCTGCATATAAAATTGCTATAGAGGGTCTTAAGCATATGATATATGAGAACGATAATAATATGGAGCTTGGTGAGCTTTCAATAGCTTTACTAGATGCTTTAGAAATTAGCAAAGTTGATGACATAATAGGATTTGTATATTCATCTACTAAGGATGAAATAGCAAAGTTTGCACAAATAGTTTCAAGACTTGCTGAAAAAGGTGATGAAAAATCACTTTCAATAATGGTTTCAGAGGGAAAACTTTTAGGAGAAACAACTAGACAAGTATTTTCAAAACTTGGTTTTGAATCATGTTCAGTTGGATTAGTTGGAGGAGTTATTAAAAAGTCTAAGGTATTTAGAGAGGCTTTTGAAAATTATTTAGGAGAAAGAGCCAATATAGTTTCATTTATAGATGATGATATTTCACCGGCAAAGGGTGCTTATTATATTTATAAAAAAGAGACTACATTGATTTAATATATTATTAAAAAATTTAGGGGGATTTTACTATGAAAAGATTAGGGATATCAGTTTATCCAAATCATACATCAATAGAGGAAAATATAGCTTATATAGAGCTTGCTGCAAAATATGGTTTTGCAAGAATATTTACATGCCTTTTATCAGCAGCTGATAAAGAGGTAGAGGAGATTGTTGCTGAGTTTAAAGGAATGGTTGATGTTGCAAATAAACATGGGATGGAGGTTATTGCTGATCTTGACCCAACTGTTTTTAATAAACTTGAAGCTTCAATAACAGATTTAAGTGTATTTAAAGAAATGGGTCTTGCTGGTATAAGACTTGATATGGGATTCAGCGGAAGTGAAGAGTCAATCATGTCATATAACAAGCATGGATTAAAAGTAGAACTTAATGTAAGTAATGGTACTAAGTATGTTGATAATATACTTTCATATAAAGCTAATCTTCAAAATATTTATGGATGTCATAACTTCTATCCTCATGTTTATACAGGATTATCATATGACCACTTCATAAAGTGTAGTGAGCAATTTAAAGAACTTGGAGTTAAAACAGCTGCATTTGTTAATTCACCTACAGCTGAGTTTGGACCATGGCCAGTTTCAGAGGGGCTTTGTACTTTAGAAGAGCACAGAAACTTACCTATAACTGTTCAAGCTAAACACCTATTTGCTACAGAAGCAATTGATGATGTTATTATAGCTAACTCATTTGCTAGTGAAGAAGAGTTAAAAGCACTTAGTGAATTAAATAAAGAAATGTTAGAGTTTACAGTTGAGCTTAATTCAGAAATAAGAGATATAGAGAAAACAATAGTTTTAGATGAGTTCCACTATAATAGAGGAGATAACTCAGAATATATGGCTAGAAGCACTCAAAGTAGAGTTAAGTATAAAGGAACACCATTCCCAGCTTATAATACACCAGATATTAAGAGAGGGGATATTTTAATAGATTCAGACCTTTATTCAAGATATGCAGGTGAACTTCAAGTAGCATTAAAAGATATGAAAAACTATGGAAAGACTAATGTTGTTGGACATATAGTTGAAGAAGAAATCTTCTTACTTGATTACATCAAGCCTTGGAGTAAGTTTGGTTTCAAACTAAAAAAATAGAGGGGTAATTAAGATGATTAATGGCATAAAGATAGTGACAATAGGTGGAGGGTCTTCTTATACACCTGAACTTGTTGAGGGATTCATTAAAAGATATGATAAGCTTCCAGTTAGAGAACTTTGGCTTGTTGATATTGAAGAAGGTAGAGAGAAGTTAGAGATAGTTGGAAATCTTGCTAAAAGAATGGTTGAAAAAGCAGGGGTTCCAATGGAAATACACCTTACTCTTGATAGGAGAGAAGCTTTAAAGGATGCTGATTTTGTTACGACTCAGCTTAGAGTTGGACAACTTGATGCTAGAATTAAAGATGAAAGTATTCCTTTAAGTCATGGTATGATAGGACAGGAAACTAATGGCGCGGGTGGAATGCTTAAGGCGTTTAGAACAATTCCTGTAATTTTAGATATTGATAAAGACATGGCAGAGTTATGCCCTAATGCTTGGATGATTAACTTTACAAACCCAGCAGGGATGGTAACAGAGGCTCTTGTTAGATATGGTAACAATAAGAAAGTAATAGGGCTTTGCAATGTTCCAATAGGAATGGAGAAGGCTGTTGCAAGTATTATGGATGTTGATCATAGCAGGGTAAGAGTTGATTTTGCGGGTCTTAATCATATGGTTTATGGTCTTAATATGTATGTTGATGGTACAAATGTGACAGATCAAGTTATAGATGGAATAGCTAATGGTAAGCTTGGGCAAATAGTTAAAAACGTATCTGATTTTAATTGGGATGCAGAATTTATTAAAGCATTAGGTGTTATGCCTTGTCCTTACCATAAATATTATTATCAAACAGAAGAAATGTTAAATGATGAGATAGAAGAATTCAAGAAAGGTAAAGCTAGAGGAGAGTTTGTCAAGGAAGTTGAAAAAGAATTATTTGAACTTTATAAAGATCCAAATCTAGATATTAAACCACCACAACTTGAAAAAAGAGGTGGAGCATATTATAGTGATGCTGCTTGTAGACTTATTACATCAATTTATAATGATACAAGAGATGTTCAACCAGTAGATATTAGAAATAATGGAGCAATTCAAGGGATTGATAATGACTCAGTAGTTGAAATTTCATGTGTGATTACTAAAGATGGACCAAAGCCTTTAACAATAGGTGAATTACCTGTGGGACTTAATGGTCTTGTTCAACAAATTAAAACATTTGAAAGATTGACAATTGAAGCAGCTATTGAAGGGAATTATGGAAAAGCACTTCTTGCTTTAACAGGAAATCCATTAACTTCTTCAGATAAGACTGCGAAGATAGTTTTAGATGAACTTTTAGAAGCTCATAAAGAGTATCTTCCAACTTTTAAAAAATATTTTGAAGAAAAAAATTAATTAATAAATATTAGATGTCCTAGCTAATGAGTTTTTTAGCTAGGATATTTTTAGTTCTATATTTTACATAGCTAAAATTTTTGTAACTACTCAAGGAGTTCTACATATTTTATTAATAGGTGTAGCAGATAAGCTAAAACCTAATATTTATTTAATATAAGAGTGGTGACTTAATTGTGGAATATAAATCAAATGAAAATATAGAAAGTTTATTTTTAGTAGATGAGGTTATAGAGACAGAGGATTATTTAGTTAGAAGTTTGGGGAAAAATGACTGGGAGGATATGATAGAAATTTATCAGAATAAATATCTTCACATGTATAGCAAGGCAGAGTATTTATATAATGAAAAAATGGCAATAGATTTTTTTACTCATATTAATTATGATTTTATGACAAGGAAAGCTATAACATGGATACTTACAAGGAAAGAAGATAATGAAAATCTAGGAGTTATAACGCTTGGTAATATTTCAAATTTAGATAGGAAAGTAGAAATTGGATATGTGTTAAAAGAAAAGGAAATGAGAAAAGGGATAATGAGTGAGGTGTTAGGAAAGATTGTTGAGAATTTATTAGATGTTGGATTTGTGAGAATTGAGGCAAATGTTTATAAAAACAATATAGCTTCAATAAGATTATGTGAAAAAGTTGGGTTTGAAAATGAGGGATTAAGAAGAAAATATTTATTCAATCGAGATACAGGTAAGTTTTTAGATAGTTATGTTTTTTCTATTATAAATAAAGATGAATAAATAATTTGAAGATAAATAGACAGTGAATTATACTTATAAAAAGAAATGTTAAATGTTTACTTTAGGGGGAGAAAAGTGGATAAGGTTATTTTAGCTATCATAACAATATTTTTTATTTTAGGTGGAATTGATTATATTTTAGGCAATAAGTTTGGTATAGGAGAAAAGTTTAAAGAAGGAATAAGTTCGATTGGATTATTATGCCTTTCTATGACAGGGATTTTTGCAATTTCTCCAATAATAGGTGATGTATTAAGTAATATATGTATTCCTATAGGTGAAAAGCTAGGCATAGATTTATCAATATTTCCAGCAATGTTTCTTGCTATTGATATGGGAGCATTAGGGATTAGTAGTGAACTTGCTAAAAGCTCTGATATGCATATAGTATCTGGGGTTATAGTTGCATCAACTCTTGGAGCAACTCTTAGTTTTTCTATACCACTTGCATTAGGAATTGTTGATAAAAAATATTCAAATGAATTATCTGTGGGGATAATTTATGGAATTGCTACAATGCCTATAGGAGCAGTCATTGCAGGGCTTATGCTTAAAATGAATATTAGTGCTTTATTAAAAAATTTATTGCCATTATTTATTTTAACGGGGATTATAATTTTAGGGATGCTTAAGTTTAATCATATGATGGAGTTTGTATTTAATATACTTTCGAAAGGAATACTTATTTTAAGTCTTGTAGCACTTATAATGCTTGGTGTTAATTCAATACTTGGGAAAGAAATAATAGCAGGAATGATACCTATAAATGATTCTCTTGCTGTTGCAGGGAAAATTGGTATTTTTTTAGGTGGTGCTTATCCATTTTTAGAAGTTATAACTAAGTATTGTTCAAAGTATTTTTCAAAATTAGCAAATAAAATTAAACTTGATGAAAGTTCTATAATAAATATATTAGCAGGGCTTGTATCTAATATTATGATTTTTCAAAATTTTGACAAACTTGATAGAAGAGGAAGAATAGTTTGTGCAGCCTTTAGTGTTAGTGGTGCTTTTGTACTTGGAGGACAGCTTGGTTTTGTTTCTTCAGAAATACCAGAGGCTGTTACAATTTATATTATTTCTAAGCTTTTAGCTGGATTTACAGCGATAATATTAGCTTATATTATGACATCTAAAGAGATTGTCCACTTGAAGTAAAAAAATATTTGTGATATATTTTAGGAACGTAAGAACTATTTAAAATGGTGATATTTTTAGTAGTTAATAACTTCAGGAGGAAGAAATGTTATAAATTTATTTATAATATTTTAGGTTTAACATATGAATAAATCATTAGAAGTATTAAGTAACAAAAGAGAACTAGAAAACAGAACTTTGATGAGTTATGGTATCGGAGTGGTAGGTGCAATAGTTGCATTCATGGCTCTTTTTACAAGTATTAGAATTGGTTTAGTTTTCTACATAGCACTAATACCTATAGTTCTTTTCTTTTTATTCTGTGCGTATGGAATATATTCAGCGTTTAGAAAGATAAAAGTAAAAGAGCCATATTTCATAATAAATGAAAAAGGTTTTTATTTTAAGGGAATATTTGATACAGCAACTACTATCAAATGGGATAATGTAGAAAAGTTTGAATTTGCTTATTATAAAGGCGAGAAAGTCTTAGCTGTTTACATGAAAGACGATTCATTTATAAAAGAAGAATGTAGTTGGATGGGTGTGAGAAATTATAATTCATCAAAAAAAGTTGTAAAAGGAAAAGGATTCTTTTTCCCAGAAAGTTATTTTGATGAAAGTATTGATGAGGCAATAGTACTTATTGAGTACTACACAAAACAAAAGGTATATCTTAAAAGCCAAAACTAATACATAGAAAAATAGCTAACAAGAGCAAAAATATTCTTGTTAGCTATTTTTTATTTTGTTTGAATATAAAATTATCTTTTGCCAAGTTCATATATTTTTTTATAAGCTGCTAAAGTTGTTAGGGCAGTATTTTCCCAAGAAAATTCTTTAGAAAGCCTTAAAGATTCTGCTTCGAGTTTTTTTAAGAGTTCATCATTATTAAGAAGCATTATAAGTTTGTTTTCAAGGGCTGTAGAAGAATATGGGTCAAATAGCAATTCTTTGATTCTTACAACCTCGGGAATTGATGTTGTGTTAGAAGAAAGAGCAGGAGTGCCACAACTCATAGCTTCAAGTGGAGGGAGTCCAAATCCCTCATAAAAGGAAGGGTAGACAAATAATTTACAGCCGTTATATAAAACAGGTAAAAATTCTTCTTCAATAAATCCAGTGAAAATTATTTTGTTTGAGTTAGATAAATTTTGGCTCAATGACTCTAATCTTTTACCTTCATCACGAAGTCCACCAACTAATAGAAGTTTAATATTTTTATTTAACTTGTTATATATTTTATCAAAGCTTTCAATTAATCCTTGGACATTTTTTCTTGTACTAAAGCCGCCGATATACATAATATATTCACCTGTAAAATTAAATCTTTTTTGCACTGTATTTAAGCTTTCAGTTTTATTTAGCAATTTATATTCAGAGTTTGCAGCAAGTGGAGTGACAAAGATTCTTTCACTTGGAAAGCTAGGAAAGAATTTTAAAATATCTTTCTTTGAATATTCTGAAACAGTTAAAATTCCATCGCAATTTTCTATTATATTTGGCATTTTTTTTAAGAAATTTTTTAAATAACTAGGTCCTGTTGTTTCTGGCAATACATAGGGAATTAAATCATGTATGGTTGCTATATTTATAGTTTCATTATTATAGTCACTCAATCCAATACCATTTTGAGGTACATGAAAAATATCTATTTGATTATGCTTAGAACATTCAGGTATATAAAATTCTTCAAAAAAAGTTTTGTGTTTTCTTGAACTTATAAAAATTTTAGTGTTTACAGATTCATATTCACTAAAGTTTGGACCAACACAGAATAAATAATAAGAATTATTTTTATCTATAGAAATAAGACCTTTTAGAAGGTTGTGAGTATAAGTACCGATGCCGGTTCCTCTATAAAGATTAGCACCTCTTGAATCAATAAGTATTTTCATAAGCTAGTTTCACCCCTATCCTATCGTATAATATTAATATTATT
>JBOGAY010000081.1:0-7422 GCA_051655925.1 Sarcina sp.
ATCTACAGTTATAACTTTTCCAATATATGTTTCTTCCATAACTTTAGTTCCAAGCTTATCTTTTTTTATTCTTTTCTTGATAATAGGATAAATTGCAAATATAAAAACAGCTCCAACAACTCCAAACACTATAATTTGAATAATTGTGCTCAGCCCTAAAACATTTAGTATTAAAGCTAAAATAGCACCAACTCCAAAACCTGAAAAAACAAAATCTGATGTTGAAAAATCAAGAATAACAGCTATAATAATTACAAAAAGCCATACCCATTCCATATAAATCCTCCTTTAATTAAGTTATTATAATTTTATTCCTAAAATATGTCATTGTCAATATTTTTACTATAAAAAAAGGTAAATTAAATTTTTATAAAGGTTTTTAAATACCTTTTATTATTTTAATATTATAATGCTTAGTATATTATTATACTTAAAGGAATGTTCAAAAAAAGAGGAGTATTATAATACCCTCTTAACTTTATTTTTCTGCTTCTATTTTATATTTTCCTTTCGGAACATTTTCAAATATATATTTTCCATCTGATGTACACATAGTTTCATTAATTTTCACATAATACCCTTCAGTTACCTCATAAAGTAAATTCACCTTAACATTAGTATCTATATCTTCATCTAGAATATAACCATAAACTTTATTTTCTGTTGCCTTTAAGTTCAAAGACAGAAAAGAACAGTTTTCACAAAATTTAATTTTAAATTTACGCCCTTTATATTCATTGGCGGTTAAAGAAAGTATATACTCTCCATAAGTCAAGTCAATAGTTGCAATTCCGCATAAATTCGTTGTTATAAATTTATTAATATCATCTGAAGTAATCAAAACTTTAGCATTATAAATTGGTATGCCAAATTCATTACTTATACACAATACCAATTTGCCTATGTTATTCATATTTTTTCACCTTTTTATTATTCTAAATAATTCTATGCTATATTTTAGTGTATTAATTCCTATTTATTTGTAAATATCTACAATCATTCCCTGAATCTCATCAACAGTAGCTGCAACAGAAATATTTTCTTTTTCTTCAGCAAGTAATATTTCTGTCAATTCTTCCAATTTTGCATCAATTGTATCTACAGTTATAAAATATTGAGTTTGCCAAAAACTAGTATTATTTTTTATTTTATACATATTCTCTAAAACTTCATTTAAATATTCTTTTATAAGACGTTTATAAGCTCTTACATCTGCATAGCATTTGGTCAAAACAAGTTTATTACCTTTATTTTTTATATTATCAACCATCTTTTTCAATTCTTGCTCTGATTTTCTATCCTTTGCATCTTTAAAACTTTGTGAAAAATCTTTTTTTGATTGAATTTTTTTTTCTCTCGTGATTTCAGGTCTATTATTTCTACTAATGTTGTTAATTTCCATTGTCCCCTCCTAAAAATTTCATCTAATTCAATTATACTAGTATGAACTAATTTAAAACAATATAAAAAGGATGTCTATTTTAAGACATCCTTTAAATTTATACTAACTTTGTTCCATTTTCATCTATAGTTATTAATTTTGCTTTAAATAATCCACCAAGTGCCATTTTAAAATATTTTTTAGAACATTTAAATACAGCTTTAATATCTTCTGGTGAACTTTTATCCCATAATTTCATCTGACCATCATTTTTCTTTAAGTATGCTAAAATTTCATCTTCTAATTTAGTTTTTTCATCTAATTTTTTAGCTCTTAATCTTAAAGTAATCATTCCATCTTCATATACTCTATTAATAATCCCTGTAATAACCTCACCAGGTTTTACCTCTGTAAAAAATTCTCTTGTTAAAACCGCAGCTCTAAATTCATTATCAATAGCAACCGCTAATGAACCATTTGTTTGATATCCATAAACTATTCCTGAAACTTCCTTATGCATTTCTGGTTCTTCCATATAATCTAAATATTTATCAACGTTAGTTGTTGCTGCAAGTCTTCCTGTTTTATCTACATATAAATATACTAAATATGATTTTCCAATTTCTAGCTCATATTCTTGTTCTTTATGAGGAACTAAAACATCTCTTTCTAATCCAATATCAAGAAACGCTCCAATATTTTCTTTCTTCTCTTTTACTTCTAGAACTGCTAACTCTCCAACTATAGCCTTTGGCTTCTTTTCAGTAGCAATCATTCTATCAAAACTATCTCTATAAACAAAAACTTCTAGCTCATCACCAATTTCAATATTTTCAGTTACTATCCCATTATTAGGAACAAGTATATCATCACTTGTAAATCTAGTTTGTGCATCTAAAAAAACTCCAAATTCTGCTTTTCTAACCACTTTTAATTTATTGTACTCACCTATTTTTATCATTTTTTCCTCCTGATATAAAACTACTTACATTTGTTAGTTATAAGCTTATTTTATTTCGAATAAGCTATTATATATATTTTTTTATATAAACTCTATCCGCTATCTTAATAATATTACCCTTGTTTATTTAAAAAGTAAAGTTCTAAATAGATATGTACAAATAGAAAGTAGGTGTTCTTTTGAGCAAAAAAAAATCAAACTTTAATACTAATTCAGTAGACTTTAACAAAATTAATTTTTTTTATGGAGTACCTCATTGTCATACAAACATCTCTACTGGAAAAGGAACTCCTTTAGAATGTATAGAAATGGCCTATAGAAATGATATTGATTTTTTAATATTAACAGATCATAATAGTTCATTTGATAAAGATTCTAAATCCTCTAATTGGTTATTAACTACTAAATTAGTTTCAAAATATAATAAAAAAGGTAATAATTTTATAGTACTTCAAGGATTTGAGGCACATAGTTCTGACTGGGGACATTTTAATATAATTAATTCGCCTAATTATTTTTCGGGAATAGTTACTAATATTAATGCTTTAATCCTTTGGGCGTTAAAGGATAAAAATACACTTATCACAATAAACCATCCACATAGCTCAGCCTTAGATATTCCCTATACACCAATTATAAATTCATGTATAACTAATATGGAACTTGGAAATGGTACTTTTGGTAGAAAATATACTAAGCATGATAAACTTTTTTACAGCATGCTTGATAAGGGCTGGGAATTAAGTGCATTAAACGGGCAAGACAATCACAAATTAAATGTTGGTAAAGAGGAAAATTTAACTTGTATATTAGCAACACATCTTTCAGATGATACCATCATATCTGCATTGAAAAATCATCATACATTTTCAACAGAATCAAAAACATTAAAAATGTTTTTTACCATTAATGATGTCTTTATGGGAGGAAAACTAGAAACTAAAAATAATGTGCCATTAAAATTTTTTATTAATGTAGAAGATCAAAACAGAAAAATTTCAAAAGTTCAAATAATTAGTTCTGCAGGAACTGTCATTAAGGAAATTTTAGATTTAGAAATTCACACAGTTAAATTTATGTATCAACAAAAAGCAAATACAAATGAAAAATGGTATGTGATTAAAGCTTATTTAAATGATAAACGTGAGGCAATATCTTCTCCTATCTTCATGAACTTTAATTAAATAAAAGGTTTTGATTATTAGTCAAAACCTTTTATTTATTCAATAAAAAAACAATATATAAATATGTTATTTCTTCATCTCTTTTGCATATTGTTTTAATTTTTCAATTTCTTTTTCTTTTTCTAAAAGTTCACAATTCAAAGTATTTATAAGTGATGCCATTTCATCAGAACTCCCAATTATTCTATTAAATAATAATAAATTAGACTTTAAAATTTCAGGTATTTTTTCATGAGAATATCTAAGGCGGTGGTCAATTTCACCATATCCCTCTTCAAATATAGTTCTAACTTGAATTTCTGCTATTACTCGCTGGCTTGTTGGAAAGAATTCAACTAAATAATGTACAGACCTATAACCTGAAGGTCTAGAACGTACTTCTATTCCAAGCTCCTTAAATATAATTGTATTATCTCCATCTCTAACATTTGCTGTAATTTCAATTACATTCCAAGTTTTATTTATAAATTTATGAATTTCTTCCCATTCACATTTTAAAATATGAATAACCCTTACACCAATCAGATCATTAATTTCATCTTTATAATTATCAACAGTAAATTCAAAATCTTCTCCATATTTTTCTTTTCTATCTTTTGTTTTTCTAACTATTTTTTCTATAAGCCTATCTGTTTCTTTTATTCTAGATTTTACACTATGCACATTTGAATTTGATCTTAAAATATTTGCTATAAATTCTGCTTGATTTTCGTATGAATCTTTATACTTTATATAATCACCATATATTTCTTCTAAATTTTTTAAATTAATATTATTTTCTTTAATAATTTTTAATGTATGAGGATATTTTTTTAATATTTCTTGTATCATTTGTTCCATATCAATAACTCCTTAATAAAAAAAGTAGTACCACTAGATGTTGATACTACTCCTCTAAATAATTAATCTTGTTTTTTCTTCACTCTATTTGGTTTAGCTTTTGGCTTAATATTAATTTTTTTGCTTTCTTTTCTTATACTTGGTTGCCCATCTCTATTAATGTCAAAGAACCAAAAGAAGAATATAGCAGCTACACCTGATAAAAGTATCTTAGTAATATCAATTGTTTGACCATTTCCCGGTATAAATATAGAAATTGCAAATATTATAATAGATATGGCTAATAATATCCATTTATTAATTCTTATTTTTCCAAAAACATATCTACTTAATAATGCATATATTGCAAATATAAGAATAGCAAACCCAACTGTAATTAGTACTGTTTTAATTATTTCAAACAAAATAGTCCCCTCCTCAAATAAACATAATCTTTAATTATAATATTAGATTAATTCACTACTATTTTCAACAAAAATAATTAAAAACAACAATTTTCTTCCAAAATTTAGGCTTAAAAATGAACATTTTATCAATTTTATTGATTTTTTTTTAGTATTTTGTAAGTTTTCCTTTAAAAACTCATTAGAATTTGATAGAATAATAATATCAAAAAATATTATATAATACGAGGTGGTTTTGTGTCTTTATCAAATTCAATGCATTTAGACGAATTAGACTTACAAATTTTAGATATACTGATTAAAGATTGCAGAACTCCATATCTTGAGATAGCAAGAATATGTCACGTTTCTGGTGGTACTATTCATGTTAGAATGAAGAAAATGGAGGATTTAGGCATAATAAAAGGAACTAGAATACTTTTAAATCTTTCAAAATTAGGGTACGATGTTACTTGTTTTGTTGGAATATATGTCGACTGTACATCATCTTATAATGAAATCTTTGATAGTCTTTCATCAATCAAAGAAATCGTCGAGCTTCACTTAATAACAGGAGCTTATACAATTTTTGCTAAATTAGTATGTAAGAGCATATCTGATTTACAAGATATATTATTAAATAAAGTAAATATAATCGAAGGGATAAACAGAACTGATACATTTATATCATTATCTCAACCTATCGATAGAAATATAAGACTTTAATTTAAAATTCTAGAGAAAACTCCTACTAAAATCTATTAAGATTTTAGTAGGAGTTTTATTATTTTTATAATTTAAATATCCTACATTTTAATAAGAATGTAGGATATTATATATATTAAAGATTTTTAATTATTTCAAACAATTCTAATGCAGCTTTTCTTGGTCCTTCTTTTTCCATACCTTTTATAGCTAAACATGTATTAATTTCTCCAACTTTAATTCCTTTTTCAAACATTTTATTAAAATATCTTTCTAAAAGAACGTCGCATTCTTCAGATTTTTGAGCTGGGCCAAATGGATTGGCAAAATATGATTCAACAAGCCCAAGTTCTGTAGTTGTTCCTTTTGCAAACCTTGCACCTTTTCTAAATATTTCTATCGCCTCTTGTGCAGAATTAAAGTAACTAATAGATTCTTTTCCATTTTTTATATCAGTATAGTTATTTGCGTATAAGAATAAATCAACCTTATACCCTTCCATAATCTCTTCGTAAGTTGCAACTGGAATAACAAGTCTTGCATTTATCTTATCTGGATTCATAAATATACTTCTATCTATTTCTTTAAAAGCGTAACCAGGATCTAAATCATCAAGTCTTACAAATGCACCTATTTCTGTTCCGTAGCCATATACATCATCATTTTCAATGCTAATACATCCCATATCATCAAATACAACCGTCATTTCACTGATATAATCTTCACTTAAAGTTCTAAAAGCTTCTAAACTTTCTGATTTACCAGCACCACTATCTCCCATTATAATTACATTAGCTTCTTTACCTGACTTAAGTAATATCTTAACCATAGCACCATGTATTGGTAAGTTTTCTCTTTGCATCATAACTAAGTTGTGTAATGTTAATATCATCTTCTTCATATAGCCAAAATAATCAACATTTTCACTATAATTAACATACCCAACCATAATGTCATTCTTTGTATCATTATAGAATACAGTTCTAACATCATCTCCATCTTTATCCCCGTATGCATATATCAGATCTGGCTTTTTACCTCTATATTCTGAAGGTTTAGCCATTTCAAATAAATTACAAAGAGTTATTCCATGAGACATAAAATCTCTATGGAAATAAATATGTGCAAGTAAACTTCCCACTTTTATTGGATAACAGAACCAATGCTCTTTATTGATACTCATACCTTTTATAGGATTTTCAAATGTTTCAGTAAACATACCATCTCGTGTGTTTCTTTTAGGATATGTTATAAAAGGTGTTTCAAGTGATACTGAATCAATAAAACTAATATCTTCTAATACTTCATATCCTGTTGGTATTGGCCATAAAACATTATTTAACATTAAACAGGCATTTCCCCCTGCTGGAACTTGTCTATAAACTCTAGGATTTTCATTTAACAGATTTTTTGTTACTCTTCTATAAAATCTTAAAACTAATTGTGAAAATGATGTATTAGCTTCTGTAAAACTTACTGCTGCTATACCAGCTTTTACCTTATTGTTATGAATCACAGTATATCTTTCCATTTTTCTCCAAAAAGAATATATATCTTCTATTACAGCTAATAACCTACTTTCAACTTCTAATAATAACTCATACTTAGAATTAACAGATACTACTTCCTCAGCCTTCATCATAGATAATAATTTAAAAGCTCCTATAAGTTCATATCTTAAAAGTTTAACATCATCTGTTCCTAATGATTTTTTTAAAAATTTAAAATTATTTGTATTTTTTTCTTTAGTTTTATTTAAATACGCCTCTACAATTCTTCTAAATCCTTCGCTATTCATTATTGATTCAAAACTATCACAATATTTTGCTGTGAAATTGATTGTTACCTTATCATTACTTAAAGAAAATTCTTTTCTCATAAGTATACCCCCTTGTTCCCCAAACATTTTTTTATATAAAGTAATTTTTATTCTTAAGTCATTTTTATTAATTATAACATTGTTTTGCA
>JBOGAY010000082.1:0-8524 GCA_051655925.1 Sarcina sp.
TATAAATTCACTACCATGAGAAATTTCACTAAGGACTGAAATTTTACCACCATGAGCTTCTACAATTTCTTTTGATATTGCAAGGCCAAGTCCTGTACTCATAAGGTTTTTAGTTCTTTCTTTATCAACTCTATAAAATCTTTCAAAGATATTTTTAAGATGTTCTTTTTCAATTCCAGGTCCATTATCTTTTATAGATATAGAAATAAATTCATTTTCTTTTGTGATAGTTACATCAACTTTTAAATCTTTACCACCGTACTTTCTAGCATTACCTATAATATTTCTAATTGTTCTATACATTGTTTTAGAATCAAGTTTTACAATTTCAGTTTTTGAAAGTTTATTTTTATAATTAAAATTCTGGTTATCTTCAGCAAAGATAAAGCTGAATTCTTCCATAATGTCGTCGAGGTAGTAAGAGATATTTATTTCATTAAAATCAAACTTTACTCTTTGCATATCTAGTTTAGAGAAAAGGAATAAATCATCTATTAAATTATTCATATAATCACAATTATTTTTAACTACATCAAGATATTTATTTAATTTTTCTTTATCATAAATATGACCGTCGTGAATTAAATCAATATAACCACTAATTGAGGTAATAGGAGTTTTTAAATCATGAGAAATATTTGCTATTAAATCTTTTCTATTATTTTCGTATTCAAGTTTTAGCATTTCATTTTCTTCAAGTTTTTTTGTCATTGAATTAAATTCATCTATAAGCGTTCCGATTTCATTTCTTATGTTATTTTCAATTCTAACACTATAATCACCAGCTGAAACTTTTAAAACAGCATCTTTTAATGATTTTACAGGTATAAGAATTTTTTTGTTGAATTTGTCATACATAACAAGATTTATAACCTCTAAAGTAAGAATAACACCTGCTATAAAGAAAGCGATTGAAGCAAATCCAGTAGAGTGAAATATAAAGCTTATGACACAGATAGTTACAAGTAAAGTTATTGCTTTAAATATAAAAAAATTTCTTTTTATATTTGAAAATTCTTCAATATTCCTATTGAATGGGGAATTACATTTAGGTTTTGCATAAAATTTCTCATGAAAATCATCATGAAGATTTTTATGCAAATCACTATGGAAATTTTTGTGGAATTTTTTCAAAAAAATCACCTCCATCTATTCTAATATACAATATTTATACAAATTAAAATAGCCAACTTGAAAGGGAAACAAGTTGGCTATTGCATATATATAATATTTTACATTTCTACATTAAACAAAAAATCAATCACGTTCTAGGTTTTAGATAACTAAATAAACTGTTTAATCTATATTACATTAGTTTTAAAGTATACTAAATAGTTTAGTAGGGGACTATTTAATATATCTAAAATTAATATGTTAAATTTTTTTGTTTTTTATAACACAATATAATAACGGGGAAATATTGTATTATTGGTTTAGGTATTTTAGTTTATATCAATTTCAGGTGAAAAAGGTATAAATTATTTTGATGTTATTTCAATTTTGAAAGTATCATCATTTGAGTTTGATTTTCCTGATATAATAATTTTATTTATCATATTTTTCTCATCAACATAGATTTTAGCTTCTGATGAATCAAAGCTTTCATGAATTTCTTTCATTACTATAAAGTGTAATGCAATAAGCTCTTTTGAGATACCCATTTCTTGCATTATAGCCATTTTCTTTTCGGGATTACATCCACATTTTTTATCACCTATTTTTTCTGCAATCATTTCTTTGATAACAGCCATATCTAATGTAAGTACATTAAATTTGTCTTCTTGTGATAAATTCATTTCGTTAAGAACTTTTAATCCGAACATCATTTTTGATAATTTAAATTTACGTTTGATGTTATGGTAGTCTTCTTTTTCTTGCATTTTAGCTTTCATTTCTATTATATGAGCTTTTTTCTTAGCTTTAATTGCAGCTAAATCAAGCTTTTGTGAAATTTCAACTTTTCCTTCTGATGAGATAAAGAAACCTTCAATTTGAGCATTGCCTTCTTTTTTCTCACAATTTTTATAAATGTTATTTTCCACTGAAACTATTTGTTTACCATTTTTGATGATATTAGCTTTTACTACAGCATCAAATTCATTTTTTTCTTTGATTTGTTTTACAACTTTATATAGTAGTTCTAATTTATTCATGACAATCTCCTTTGAGCAAGTTAAACTCACTTTAAATATATTTTATATTATGTTTTTTTATAAATTGAATTTAAATCTTATGATAATTTGTTTTTACTTTGTTTTGTTTTGTTTTGTTGTTTGGCTATGATTTAATTATAAGAAATGCTTTTAAAAATACCTTAAAGCAATTATAAAAATTTTATAAAATATATAAAATTAAATTTAAAATGAAAAAAGTAACTATATGAAAAATTTCATATAGCTACTTAAATTTTCTAATTAAGGAAGAAAGAGATGCACACCAGAAAATGCACGATGTACATCTATTACTTCCCTAGTTTTATAGAACTGATTCATTTATTTTTGATATTGAAATTCCTTTTTTACTTAAAATTTCGAAGATTGCATAGTCATCATTATTAATTTTTACAAAATAAAAATTAGAGGCAGTTTTTGAATGTGATGTTTTTGCATGTAGAACAATATGATTTTTAATATCACTAATTGAAATTATGTTGTTTAAAGGAATAACATGAGAGTTTATAACTCTAGCAAAGTTATCTAATTCATAAATAAAAATAGTATCATCTGAAAGATAAGTTTGAAAATAAAATGCTCCACCTTTAGTTAGTACATTTGGAGGTGTTGTGTCTAAATGTGCTATAAAAAGGTTTTGATACACAATATCATTTATAGCAGGACAGTATGAATTGAGTCTATGAATAACTGCTGATGTTAATATTTTGCTATTTTTAACACCATAAATTTCTTGGAAATTTATATTATCATTAATAATTGAATTAGGTAAAGTATATAAATCACTAATTGTTAAACTTATAAGTGATGGTATACTATTGTATTCATTTATTAGTGATTCAAACTTATCTTTTTCTGTTTGAAAAAGCATTTTATCACTCCTAATCATTTTGAATTTACGGATTCTTTTAATTAAGGTTTGCTTAACTTAATTATAATCTTCATTTTTCATTTTACAAAATGTGTATGTTTTAAAGTTTTTTAGATTTAGATTAAATTTTCAGTCTTTTATATGTTGAAGTGATATGTTTATTTTATTATTAGAGATTATAGTATAAATTTTATGTTAAATGCATAAATTAGTAACATGTTGTGAGAAAAATGATGGAGGTAATTAGCAAAGGAGGGTGGTTGCTAGGAGATTTTAAATTATCTTAGACTAGCAAATTAATATGTGTAATTATAGGATGGAAATTAGGGGGAAAATGAATCTTAGTGATTATAGTAATGTTTATGATTATATAGGACTTGTAGAAAAAAATGATGATTTTATTATTGCAGCAAAACGGCTTGATAAAGAGGAGATAAATATGATTTGCTCTATGCTTACAGAAAGAAATTTTAGTATCAGAAATAAAGATTTTGATACTAATGGAGACTGTATGATATGTGCATATAAAGTTTTGTAATTTGATAAATTTAATTTAAGCAGTAAAAAAAAGCTTAAAAAATGCACTACTGATATATGAAAATGAAGAAAATAAAATGTATTGATAGTTTTGTGTTTTAAAATTAAAATTTTGGAAATTTAGATAAGTTGAAGTAAATATTATAAAGTGTTAATTTAAATATATGAAGAGACAAGGTAGTTTAACTTTTAGAATAGATTCGGACCTATTGTAAAATGTTAAGTTATAGTGAGTAGTTAAAGCTATGCATAATTAGATGTATTTGCACCAAAATCACCTTATCTAACGATTTGACTACTTACTATTGCCTCCTTCTTGTTATAGGGTTCTAGGTTCTTAAATTGCCTCAAAGATTAAGAACGCTTTGAGGACTTTACGTTTAATATAATTATTCTTCGTTGAAAAGGCTCTCCATTTGTTTGGAGAGCCTTTTGAAATATATAAAATTAAAGAGGATTAAAGAATTTCACTTATAATATTCAATAAAAGTTTGTGAAATCCTTTTAATTTTAGGTTGAAAAATAGAAGTAATTAAAAAAATATTATGAGTGAGGGTATATAAACAGAATGTGAAAAAAAGGCAAAATTAAATTTTGCCTTTTTTCTTTCTAATTACATATCTTTGAGCTAAGATAAATCCTAAAAGTCCAAAAATAATAGGACCTGATATAATCCAAATAGCTTGTTGATAATTATGTTGAGCAAATGGTTCAATTATAGAAAATACATCTGCAAAAATTAATGTCGCAAGAGTAATAAGACCTATTATAACTCCCCATGTTTTATTGAAAAATTGATATTCTTTTTTTATATTATCGTTCATTTTAAATTTGACATAGGCAAATACTAAAAATGCCCAAGGGATAGAGGTTGTGATTGTAACCATAAATGTAAGGTTATTATAAACTTCATTTGCTGTATTTCCACCGAATCCAATTGCAAGCATTGCTAAAATAATAATAGTAGCTTGAATATATAAAGCATTAGAAGTTATTCCGTATTTATTTTTTTTAGTTATAAATTTAGGAAGCATACCTTCAGGAAGACCTTCAAATACTTGCTTAATTGGAGAATATAAAACTAATGGAAGATTTAATAATCCTATGAATGTGAACCAAGTTGTAATTCTATTGACCCAAAGTCCAAATTCAATTGAAGCAGCATTTGACATTCCTAGATAATGACCAAGTTCAAAAAATTGTTCTTGCACCATGTAAATAGGGTAGTTGAATAAGTTAACGTTAGGTTGATTAAAAGTTGTATTCCAATTCAAAACCATACCTGCAATAACTACAATTAATATGTATAAAACTGCAATAATTATTCCTGATAATATCATTGCTTTAGGTACATTTTTTTTAGGATTTTTGACTTTATCAATGAGTCCACCACTTTGCTCCATACCACCAAGTATGAAGATAGCAAATACTAAAAAACCAAACATAGCAAACAAACTGTCATATGATTTATTAGGTCCCATAAATAATGAGCTAACTCCTGCATAATGGAAAGGCTCTGCAAAATGAAATCCTGATAAAGCAAAAACTAAAAGACCACCACCAAGGATTACTAGATGCATAATAATAGTGATAAGCATTGAAATGTTAGTAAGTACAGTTATTGATTTAATCCCTTTTCTACAGAAAAAAACTATGATTGAAAACCAAATAACACCTATAATTGCTGTTGTAGCTGTATTGCTTAATCCAAATAAATGCCATGTTTCTGAAATATCTTTTCCATAAATCATAGTTGATAAAGTAATTGCAATTGAGCTTGTACTAAACCACCAAATCATAGCAGATATATACCAAAGAAATGCACCAACTGTACTAAATCTTACGCCAACAGTTTCATACATCCAAGAAAAAATTCCACCAGATTTATGACTGAAAGCAGAACTCATTTCTGAAATCATAAATGTATATGGTATGAAAAATAGTATTACACCTATAATAACGTAGGTAATTGATTGATATCCCATTTGATAAAATATTTGTTGACCATTTCTAAGACCGTAAACAGTCATAAAAATCATAGCAACAAATGACCAAAATCCAATTTTATAACTTTTAGTTTTCTTTTCACTTTTTTCTTCTAAGAGAGCTTCTGCCTCTTGTAGATTTTCAGGATCGTTCATATTACTGTTGTGCATAATTGTTCAACTCCCTTTTCGTATTGTTAATGATAAAGTAATACGTTATCAATATTTATATAAAAAGAATATAAATGAAATAAATCCTGCGAATATTAATTTTTTATAGCAGGATTTATCATCTATGTTAAATTATTTGGTGTGAAAAATAATTTATTTAAATTTCTCCACTAAGTAATTTAAGTCTTTCTTAAACCTTATCATGCTTCACAACTAAATTAATTAAATTGTCTAATATAAACTTTAAGTTAGTATATTAGGTATAAAATCCTGACCGTTTCCTGTGGAAAATCTACAAGAAAAAGAATTTTTATAAATTTTATTTTATTATCAATATTTTATTTACAAATACAAGACTAAGTTGTGAAATTGAAAGTATTGCAGCTGATAAAGATTTAAAAAGTCCAAATTTCTTTTTAAAGAAATTTAGAAAAGATAAATTTTACTAGTAGAAAAATTATAAGCAAAACTTTAATTTTATCTATATTGATAATCTTAGTATTCCCATTAAAGAATTTTCTATAAATAAAAATTTTTATTTTAATTGATACCATTTATCTTTAAAGTATTGAACTGTGAAATTTTTAAATTTATTTGATAATTCAGAAAGATGATGACTTTTGTTGTATGACAGACCAGCTTTTCTAGTATTTACTTTATCTTTTAATTTTAAAATAGTGAAATTTTCACTAGGGGCACTTAAGCATAGTGAGATAGGTGCAATACATAAAGCTTTTTTTAAGTATAAAAGTTCAGAAATAATGCTAACATCACCTTCAAAAATAACATTTGGGATATATCCTGCATTATCAAAAAGTTTTCTAAGTGCTTTTTTAAATGAGTAATTTTCTGTAAGTTCTATAAAGTTTTCATTTTTTAGTTCACTTAAATAAATTGATTTTACTTTAGATAATTTGTGACACTTAGGCACAACAACAACAAGTTCTTCTTCTAATAGTTCAATTGTTTCTATACCAATTTCTACAAGCGGTGGTGAAGTTATAGCAAAATCTATAGTTCTATTTTTAAGATTTTCAAGAATATTTTTTTCATAGTTTATAGTTTGAGTCATAGTTATATCAGGATTTTCTATTAAAAAATCTTTTAAAAGTCCACTTAAAAATAGTGTAGCAGTTGCACTAAGTGATATGTGTTTATTCTTTTCGCCATATAATTCAAGAATTTCATTTTTGGCATTTTCAAGATCAGATAAAATTGAATTTACATGAGTTAGATATCTTTTGCCATATTGATTTAATTCAAGTGATTTACCATTTCTATTAAATAGAGGAACTGATAGTTCATCTTCAAGTCTTTTGATTGTAATGCTTAAAGATGGTTGTGATATATGCAGCTCTTTTGCTGCTTTTGTTATATTTTCATGTTTCGCAACACTCTGAAAATACTTTAATTGTAGTAATTCCAATAGTATTACCTCCTATATAGATTTAAATATATACTTATATAATATATATATATTTTCAATTATAAGATAATTTGTATATAATTAAGTAACAGGAAGAGGTCAGTATAATATTAAAAAGCCTTTCATCAATTAGTTTTTCGATAATATTAAAATTTATTATTTAATAAAAATAAGTTTAAAAGTACACATAGGAGGTACATGTTATGGAAGAACAAAAGAAAAAAGTAGAAAAGAAAAAGTTTAATGCAAAAAAACTTTGGCTGCTTGTAATTTTGATCAGTATTATACTAGTACCAGCATTTTATGGATTTACATATTTAAAATCATATTGGAATAACTCAACAACTATAAATCAAGTTCCAATAGCAGTGGTAAATGAAGATGTCCCTTACACAAAGGACGGAAAAACATATGATGTAGGTAATACTCTTGTAAATAACCTAAAGACTAATACATCTTTAGATTGGAAGTTTGTAAATTATAAAGAAGCAGAAGATGGTGTTTATGGAGACAAGTATTATGCAATGATTGTTATTCCAAAGAATTTTTCAGAGGAAATAGCTAATGCACCTACTGATGGATTCAAAAAGCCACAAATAAACTTCTATCAAAATCAAGGTAAGAACTTTATTTTTGCAGAAATTTCAGGAATAGGTGTACAACAGGTTCAACAAAGTGTTGCACAATCTATATCAAAAAGTGTTTCATCTGTATTAGTTCAAACTATCTATAAAACAAAAGATGGTTTTAAGACAGCAGCAGATGGAGCAAATCAACTTGAAAGTGGAATGAATAAGTTATCAAATGGTTCAAGTAGTTTAGTTAGTGGAATGACAAAATTACAAGGTGGATCAAATGAGCTTGTAGGTGGAGTAAATAAACTTTCAAATGGTTCAGGACAACTTGTAAGTGGAGTAAATAAACTTCAAGGTGGATCAGCACAGCTTGTAGGTGGAGTGAATAAACTTTCAGATGGTTCACAAAAACTTGTAGGCGGAGTAGATAAACTTCAAGGTGGATCAGCACAGCTTGTGGGTGGAGTAAATAAATTACAAAATGGTTCAGGACAACTTGTAAATGGAGTAAGTAAATTACAAAGTGGTTCAAATCAACTTGTAAATGGAGTAAATAAACTTCAAGGTGGATCAAAAGAATTAGTTAATGGTGTTAATAAACTTCAGAATGGTTCTGAAGGATTAGTATCAGGAATGCAAAAACTATCAAATGGTTCACAGAGTTTAGAAGCAGGAGCTACAAAGCTTCAAAATGGATCAGAAAACTTAGCAAATGGAATGCAAAAACTTCAAGCAGGAGCAAGTCAAGTTTCACAAGGACAAGCAGGTATTTCACAAGAAATACAAGC
>JBOGAY010000083.1:0-35492 GCA_051655925.1 Sarcina sp.
AGAGTATTATTTGAATTATCAGGTGTAGCTGAAGAAGTAGCTAGAGAAGCTATGAGACTTGCTTCACACAAACTTCCTGTAAAGACTAAGTTCGTTACAAGAAGAGATTTTGAGGAAATGGGTGGTGAAGAATAATGAAAGCTAGAGAGATAAAAGAATTAAGAACAAGTAATCCTCAAGACTTAAAAGTTAAGTTAAATGACCTTAAAGCTGAATTATTCAATTTAAGATTCCAATTAGCAACAGGTCAATTAGAGAACCCAATGAGAATCAGAGAAGTTAAAAAATCAATAGCTCAGATCAAAACTATTATTAGAGAAGAAGAGCTTAAGGTTCAATAGTAATTCCTGAAAGGAGGTAACAACTACCATGGAAAGAAATTTAAGAAAGAAAAGATTAGGTACAGTTGTTTCAGATAAGATGGATAAGACTATCGTTGTTGCGGTTGCTACAAAGGTAAGACATCCATTATACGGAAAGACTGTTAACAAGACAACTAAGTTTAAAGCTCATGATGAAAATAATGAAGCTAAAATCGGAGACAAAGTTGTAATTATGGAAACTAGACCTTTATCTAAAGATAAAAGATGGAGACTAGTTGAAATTGCAGAAAAGGCTAAATAGGTCTTAAGTCTGAAAGGAGGGTAATTTCATGATACAAGAACAAACTAGACTAAAAGTCGCTGATAACTCAGGTGCTAAAGAGATTATGTGCATTAGAGTATTAGGCGGTTCTAAAAGAAAATACGGAAACATTGGAGACGTAATAGTTGCTAGTGTTAAAACAGCAACACCTGGTGGAGTAGTTAAAAAAGGTGAAGTTGTTAAGGCTGTTATTGTAAGATCAGTTAGAGGTGTAAGAAGAGCTGACGGATCATACATCAAATTCGATGAGAATGCAGCAGTAATAATCAAGGATGATAAGCAACCAAGAGGAACACGTATATTTGGACCTGTTGCTAGGGAGCTAAGAGATAAAGAATTTAACAAGATCTTATCATTAGCACCAGAAGTTCTATAATTAAAGGATTAGGAGGTGTCTAAAGATGAAGGTACATGTTAGAAAACAAGATAAAGTTTTAGTAATATCTGGTAAAGATAAAGGTAAAATTGGTGAAGTTCTTGCTGTAAATCCTAAAAAAGGAACAGTTACAGTTAAAGACGTTAACGTTGTTAAAAAACACCAAAAACCTAACAGACAAAACATGCAAGGCGGAATCGTAGAATTCGAAGCAGCAATCAACAGTGCTAAAGTTATGCTTTACTGTGAAAAATGTAAGAAAGCTACAAGAATCAGCCACAAGCTATTAGAAGATGGCGCAAAAGTAAGAGTATGTAAGAAGTGTGGAGAAACATTCTAAGAAAAATTGAAAGGAGGTACTTTACATGATGCCAAGACTACAAGAAAGATATGAAAAAGAAGTAGTTCAAGCTATGATGGATAAATTCGGATATAAAAATATTATGGAAGTTCCAAAGCTTGAAAAGATCGTTATAAATATGGGTGTAGGAGAAGCTAAAGATAACGCTAAAGTTTTAGAATCAGCAGTTGCAGATTTAACACTTATCGCTGGACAAAAGCCAATCTTAACAAGAGCAAAGAAATCAGTTGCTAACTTTAAAATAAGAGAAAACATGCCTTTAGGATGTAAAGTAACTTTAAGAAAAGTTAAAATGTACGATTTCGCTGAGAAATTAATGACAATAGCTCTTCCAAGAGTTAGAGATTTTAGAGGAGTTTCTGCTAAATCATTTGATGGTAGAGGAAACTACTCAATGGGTATAAAAGAGCAGTTAATATTCCCAGAAATAGAATATGATAAAATAGATAAAGTAAGAGGAATGGATATAATCTTCGTAACAACTGCTAACACAGACGAAGAAGCAAGAGAATTATTAAGATTCCTTGGAATGCCATTTGCTCAATAATAAGGAGGGTTTAACATGGCTCGTAAAGCAATGATCGAAAAGTGGAACAAAGAACCTAAGTACAAAACAAGAGCTTACACAAGATGTAGATTATGTGGAAGACCACATTCTGTATTAAAGAAATTTGGAATTTGCCGTATCTGCTTCAGAGAATTAGCTTATAAAGGTGAAATTCCTGGATGTAAGAAGGCAAGTTGGTAATACCTAAAAAACGAAAGGAGGCAGAAAATAATGGTTATGACAGATCCTATCGCAGATTTACTTACTCGTATAAGAAATGCAAATGCTGTTAAACATCAAGTAGTAGAGGTTCCTTCATCAACAGTTAAGAAGGCAATCGTTAATTTATTATTACAAGAAGGATATTTAAAAAGTGTTGAGGAATACAATGATGGTGTAGTTCCAATGCTTAGATTATCACTTAAATACGGTATGGATAACGAGAGAGTTATCACAGGTTTAAAGAGAATATCAAAACCTGGTTTAAGAGTATACTGCAAAAAAGACGAAGTTCCTAAGGTATTAAATGGATTAGGAATCGCTTTAATTTCAACATCACAAGGACTTGTTGTTGATAGAGAAGCAAGAAAATTAGGATTAGGCGGAGAAGTTATCTGTTACGTTTGGTAATTTAGAAACTTTGGACGATTAATATATATATATATAATAGATTGAAGCAATGAATTGAATTTACGGATCAAAATATCACAGGAGGTGGCGAGTATGTCAAGAATTGGTAGATTACCTATAGCTATACCTGCTGGAGTAACTGTTACTGTAACACCAGAGAACGTTGTTACAGTAAAAGGTCCTAAGGGTGAGCTTACAGAAGCTATGAGTACAGAAATGAAAATCGTAGTTGAAAATAACGAAGTTGTTGTTACAAGACCAAGTGAGAACAAAACTCACAGATCTTTACACGGATTAACAAGAGCTTTAATAAACAATATGGTTATTGGAGTTAACGAAGGTTTCTCAAAAACTTTAGAGTTAAACGGTGTTGGATACAGAGCTCAATTACAAGGAAAGAAAGTTGTAATGAACTTAGGATTCTCACATCCAGTAGAAGTAGAACCAGTTGAAGGTGTTGAAATCAAAGTAGACGGTACTACAAAATTAATAATTTCAGGATGCGACAAACAGAAGGTAGGAGCAGTTGCTGCTAATATCAGAAAGTGGAGAAAACCAGAGCCATATAAAGGTAAAGGTATCAAGTACGCTGGTGAAGTTATAAGAAGAAAAGAAGGTAAAACAGGTAAGTAATAATTAGAAAGGAGTGAGTCTTATGTTCAAAAAGGCAAACAGAAAAGAAGCTAGAGCTAAGCGTCACTTAAGAGTTCGTAAGAAAATATCAG
Source organism: Sarcina sp. (assembly GCA_051655925.1). GTDB lineage: Bacteria > Bacillota > Clostridia > Clostridiales > Clostridiaceae > Sarcina. The sequence goes on from JBOGAY010000083.1 coordinate 3,285, forward strand.
GAACTCAAGAAAGACCTAGACTTGCAGTATATAGAAGTGAAAGAAATATATATGCTCAAATCATAGATGACGTTAATGCTGTAACATTAGTATCTGCATCAACAGTAGAAAAAGGTTTCGAGAAAGTTGGAAGCAACAAAGAAGCTGCTGCATTAGTTGGAGAAATGATTGCTAAGAAGGCATTAGAAAAAGAAATCACTGAGGTTGTATTCGACAGAGGCGGATACATATATCATGGAAGAGTTGAAGCTTTAGCAACAGCAGCTAGAGAAGCAGGTCTTAAATTCTAGGAAGAAGGAGGGAAAACGTAATGAGAATCGATCCTAGTACATTAGAACTTAAAGAAAAAGTTGTAAACATTGGAAGAGTTACTAAGGTTGTTAAAGGTGGTAGAAACTTCAGATTCAGCGCATTAGTTGTTGTTGGAGATGAGAACGGACACATTGGTGTTGGTACAGGAAAATCTATCGAGATACCTGAAGCAATCAGAAAAGGAATAGAAGATGCTAAGAAAAACTTAGTAGAAGTTGCTATCGTTGATGGAACAGTTCCTCACACAGTGTCAGGAATATTCAGCAAGAGTAACGTATTAATCATGCCAGCTACAGAAGGAACAGGAGTTCTTGCTGGAGGGCCAGCTAGAGCTGTACTTGAATTAGCAGGAGTAACAGACGTTAGAGCTAAATCATTAGGTTCAAACAACCCAAGAAACATGGTTAAAGCAACAATTGCAGGTTTAGCAAGCTTAAGAAGAGTTGAAGAAATCGCTCAATTAAGAGGAAAATCTGTAGAGGAAATATTAGGTTAGGAGGGAATAGCATGTTAAAGATTACTTTAGTTAAGAGTCTAATAGGTAGAAAGAAAGACCATATTGCTACAGCGAATGCCCTTGGACTTAAGAAAATCGGAAAAACAGTTCAACATGAGGGAACACCTCAGATCAAAGGTATGATTGCTAAAATCAGCTACATGATCAACGTTGAAGAAATATAATAAATAGAATAGAAGAGGAGGTGTAGTTGACTATGAAACTTCATGAATTAAAGCCAGCAGCTGGAAGTACTAAAGCTCCTAAGAGATTAGGTAGAGGTACAGGTTCAGGTACAGGTAGAAATGCCGGAAAAGGTGAAAAAGGTCAAAAAGCTAGATCAGGTGGTGGAGTTAGACCTGGATTCGAAGGTGGTCAGATGCCATTATACAGAAGACTTCCTAAGAGAGGATTCACTAACCCATTCACAAAACACTTTGCTACAATAAATGTTGACAGACTTAACATCTTCGAAGATGGTACAGTTGTTACTCCTGAGTTATTACTTGAGAGAAGAGTAATCAGTAAAGTAATGGACGGAGTTAAAATTCTTGGAAACGGAAACGTAGAAAAGAAATTAACAGTTAAAGGTTGCAAATTCTCAAAGCAAGCAGCAGATAAAGTTGTTGCATTTGGAGGAGAAGTTGAGGTGAACTAGTATGCTATCAACCCTACGCAATGCCTGGAAAGTTCCAGATCTTAGAAAGAAAATCTTATGGACTGTATTCTTAGTTGTAATTTTCAGGATGGGAAGTCATATTCCTGTTCCTGGAATTGATACAGCACGTTTAAATCAGATGATGAACTCAGAAGGATTACTTGGTTTTTACAACCTTATATCTGGAGGATCACTAGCAAGATTTAGTATTTTTGCTCTTGGTGTTGTTCCATATATTAATGCATCTATCATTATGCAGTTATTAACAATAGCAATTCCACAACTTGAACAATTATCTAAAGAAGGTGAGGATGGTCGTAAGAAAATCCAAAATATTACTAGATATGCATCTATCTTTATAGGGATTATTATGTCAGTTGGGACTTATCTATTAATGTATAAGAGTAATGCATTAACTGAAACTAACCTTATGAGTATATTATTAATCATTGTATCCTTAGTAGTTGGATCAACATTCCTTATGTGGCTTGGTGATCAAATTACAGTAAAAGGTTTAGGGAATGGTGTATCATTAATAATATTTGCTAATATTATTTCAGGATTACCTATGACAGCAGGGCAAGTTATGCAATTAGCTTCATCTGGAACAGTTGGATTTGTTGAAATAGCATTATTTGTACTTGGATCATTAGCATTACTTTGTGGTGTTATTATTCTGTCATTAGGAGAAAGAAGAATTCCTGTACATTATGCAGGAAAATCTGTGGGAAATAAAGTTTATAAGGGACAAAATACTCATATTCCATTAAGTATTATTGGATCTACTGTAATAGCAATTATCTTTGCTATGTCAGTTATGGGATTCCCAGGAACTGTAGCAAGATTCTTCCCAGACAATAGTGTTGCTGTATGGATAACAAGTAGTAACTGGAGCCCATTTAATATGGCGAGACCATTATACCCTATTTGTTATGCAGTATTAACAATATTCTTCACATGGTTTTACACTCAGATAACCTTTAAACCTGAGGAAATGGCTGAAAATATGCATAAGTCATCAGGATTCATTCCTGGTATTAGACCTGGTAAGGAAACAGCGATTTACCTTGAAAAACTTTTAAACAGAATGGCTTTCTTCGGAGGAATATTTGCTGCTATAATAGCTGTTTTACCAGTTGTCGTAGGCACATATACAAACTTCAAAGGAGTTGAGTTTGGAGGTACATCATTATTAATTTTAGTTTCTGTAGCATTAGAAATGATGAGACAATTAGAAACTCAGTTAACGATGAGACACTATAAAGGATTTCTTAAATAAGAAAGATTATGGAGATGAATGCCCGTGAAAATTATTTTATTAGGTCCTCCAGGAGCTGGTAAAGGAACTCAGGCGAAATCAATAAGTAATAGATATTCAATACCTCATATTTCAACAGGAGATATTTTCAGAAAGAATATTTCAGAAAATACACTTTTAGGAATTGAAGCTAAAAGCTACATGGATAAAGGTCAATTAGTTCCTGATGAAGTAACAATTAATATGGTTAAGGATAGATTAACTATGGAAGATTGTGAAAAAGGTTATTTATTAGATGGTTTCCCAAGAACAGTAGAGCAGGCAACTGCTTTAGAAGAGTTCTTAGCGAATAGAGGAGAAAAGATAGATACAGCTCTTTTAATAGAAGTTCCATCAAGTTTTATACTTGAAAGAATGACAGGAAGAAGAGTTTGCCCTTCATGCGGAGCTAGCTTCCACGTGAAGTTTAATCCAACAACTGTAGAAGGTAAGTGTGACTTATGTGGTAGTGACATAATACAAAGAAAAGATGACACTGAAGAAATCGTCAATGACAGACTTTCAGTTTATGAAGCTCAAACACAACCACTTATTGATTTTTATGAAAATAGAAAGCAACTTTCAACAGTAGATGGAACAAAAGCAATTAATGAGGTCTTTGAAGGTATTTGTAATATCTTAGGGAGTAATAATTAATGATTCTTATTAAGAATGATTTAGAAATTGCTCGTATGAGAAGAGCAGGGAGAATAGTTGGTGAAACTTTAAACTTGCTTGAAAAAAATATCAGACCGGGTATCACAACTGCAGAGTTAGATCGAATTGCTGAAGAATTTATAACTAAGCAAGGAGCAAGACCATCCTTTAAAGGATTGTATGGTTTCTCAGCTTCAGTTTGTATATCTGTAAATACTACAGTGGTTCATGGTATACCTGGAGATTATACTCTTGAAAATGGAGATATAATTTCTATTGATTGTGGTGCATTTATCGATGGATTCCATGGAGATGCAGCAAGAACCTTTCCAGTAGGAAATGTTAGTGAAGAAGCTAGAAAACTTATAGAAGTTACTGAAAAAAGTTTCTTCAGAGGTATAGAAAAGGCTCAAATTGGAAATAGATTAAGTGATATATCTAATGAAATACAAAAGTATGCTGAAGCTTATGGTTTTTCAGTAGTTAGAGATTTCGTTGGTCATGGGATTGGCAGAGATGTCCATGAAGATCCCAATATTCCCAACTTTGGTAAGCCTGGTAAAGGCCCAAAACTTGTGAAGGGAATGGCCTTAGCTATTGAACCAATGATTAATATTGGTAAGCACAATGTTAAAACATTAAGTGATGGGTGGACAGTAGTAACTGCTGATGGATCATTAGCAGCTCACTATGAGAACACTATTGCAATTTTACCAGATGGACCAGAAATACTTACATTAGTTAAGTAGTTCATGCATATTTAGTGCTTAGTTATAAATTCATATTATGATATTTATGACTTGGTAATCATTAGGGTGAAAGCTGCAAAACTTAATTGGCAGATTGGGTTATATAGTAAGACAAGAAGGGATATACTTCTATAATATACAGATATGATTAAAATATTGCCGATAAGTTAAATTTTTAATACTTACAGTTGTGATCGATGGCGAGACTTACTCAATTCTTTCACAGATATAGATGTAGATTTTATAATAATTAATAAAGCTTAATGGCACTGTCAAGGAGGTTTGATTACCTTATGTCAAAAGAAGATGTAATAGAAATGCAAGGTGAAGTATTAGAATCTTTACCAAATGCAACATTTAGAGTTAAATTAGAGAGTGGACATGAAATTAATGCTCATATCTCTGGAAAATTAAGAATGAACTTCATAAGAATTTTACCAGGTGATAAAGTTACTTTAGAACTTTCACCATATGATTTATCAAGAGGTAGAATTACTTGGAGAGCAAAATAAGGAGGGTTACCGATGAAAGTAAGACCATCAGTTAAGCCTATTTGCGAAAAGTGCAAGGTTATAAGAAGAAAAGGAAGAGTAATGGTAATCTGTGAAAATCCTAAGCACAAGCAAAAACAAGGCTAATATTTTTTAACCTTAAGAGTATTTAGTTTGTGTAGGAGAGTTAATATTTATTGACTTTTTCGAAAAACTCAAATATGATTATATAGGCGTTCTATTAAGAAATTTATATTTAGTATTTCTTTACTAAATATAATAGCCTAGAATTTAATTAATATATTTCAGAAAATAAGAGATTGAAAGACAATCAGCATTTCAAAATCAGGAGGTGTAATTAATGGCAAGAATAGCAGGTGTTGACCTACCAAAAGAAAAAAGAGTTGAGATAGGTTTAACTTATATATACGGTATAGGATTATCAAGCTCACAAAAAGTCCTTAAAGAAACAGGAATTGATTGTGATATCAGAGTTAAAGATCTTACAGAAGAGCAAGTTAACGAGATAAGAACATACGTAAACAACAACTTCACAGTTGAGGGTGACCTTAGAAGAGAAGTTAAATTAAACATTAAAAGATTAATCGAAATAGGATCATACAGAGGTGTTAGACATAGAAGAGGTCTTCCAGTAAGAGGACAAAAAACTAAGACTAACGCTAGAACAAGAAAAGGTCCTAAGAAGACTATCGCAAATAAGAAGAAATAATTAGGGAGGTAAGACGTAATGGCTCAAAAAGTTAAAAAAACTAGAAGAAAAAGAGACAGAAAAAACGTTGAACATGGTGCAGCGCACATACAATCAACATTCAATAACTCAATAGTTACTTTAACTGACGAAAGAGGAAATGCATTAGCATGGGCAAGTGCTGGTGGACTTGGATTTAAAGGTTCAAGAAAAAGTACTCCTTTCGCAGCTCAAATGGCAGCAGAAACAGCAGCAGCAGCAGCTATGGAGCACGGTTTAAAGAGCGTTGAAGTTTATGTAAAGGGACCAGGTGCTGGAAGAGAAGCAGCTATAAGAAGCTTACAAGCAGCTGGATTAGAAGTTACTTTAATTAAAGATGTAACTCCAATTCCTCACAACGGTTGTAGACCACCAAAAAGAAGAAGAGTATAATTTAATTTCACTTTTTAGTAGAAAAGATTATACAATATACACCCTTAATTAAAGGGAAGCATGTATGCAATTTCTTTAAAAAAGATAGGTACTATACAATGAAGGTATAATGATTGAATTATACATGCAAATAGTAATTAATCTTAAAGGAATGACTTTTTAAGATGGATCAGTTGCCCTCAGAATAAGGTTGCCATTTTAATATTAAGGAGGGTTTGCGAATGTTAGAAATCGAAAAGCCAGTTATTCAATGTATAGAGTCAAACGAAGATGGTACATATGGTAAATTTGCCATTGAGCCACTTGAAAGAGGTTATGGAACTACTCTTGGGAATGCATTAAGAAGAATATTACTTTCTTCTTTACCAGGTGTTGCTCCAACTTCAGTTAAAATAGACTCAGTTCTTCATGAGTTTTCAACAATTAGTGGAGTTAAGGAAGATGTTACTGAGATAATATTAAACCTTAAGTCATTAGCACTAACAATGGAAGGTGAAGGACCAAAGACTATCTATATAGATGCAAAAGGACCAGGTGTGGTTACAGGAGCAGATATAACAACAGATGGTGATGTAGAAGTTATCAATAAGGACTTAAAAATTGCTACTTTAGATGAAGATGGTAAATTATATATGGAGATAACTGTTAATAGAGGTAGAGGTTATGTTACTCAAAATAAGAACAAAACTGAAGATCTTCCATTATCAGCAATCGCTATAGATTCTATTTATACTCCTGTAAAGAGAGTAAACTTCTCAATAGAAAATACTAGAGTTGGTCAAATCACAGATTATGATAGACTTACACTTGAAGTATGGACTAATGGGACAATTAAAATAGAAGAAGCTATTTCTTTATCAGCAAAAATTCTTATAGAGCACTTCAAATTATTCATGACTTTAACAGATAATACAAATGATGTTGAAATCATGATTGAAAAAGAAGAAGATAAAAAAGAAAAAGCCTTAGAAATGACTATCGAAGAGCTTGATTTATCAGTTAGATCATATAACTGTTTAAAAAGAGCTGGTATCAATACAGTTCAAGAGCTTGCAGCTAAGAGCATGGATGATATGATGAAAGTTAGAAATCTTGGTAAGAAATCACTTGAAGAAGTTGAGAAAAAACTTATCGAGCTTGGCTTAAATTTAAAAGTTAATGAAGAATAAGTAGTTAGGAGGTATAGCAATGGGAACTCGTAAGTTAGGTCGTCCTACTGACCAAAGAAGAGCGATGTTAAGAAACTTAGTAACAAGCTTCTTAAAGCACGGAAAAATCGAAACAACTGTAACTAGAGCGAAAGAAACAAGAAGTATAGCTGAAAAGATGATAACTCTTGGAAAAAGAGGAGATCTTCACGCTAGAAGACAAGTATTAGCTTTCGTAACAGAAGAAAGCGTTGTTAAAGATTTATTTGACAACATAGCTCCAAAATACGCTGAAAGAAACGGTGGATACACAAGAATGTATAAAATCGGACCTAGAAGAGGTGACGGAGCAGAAACAGTTATACTTGAGTTAGTATAATTTGCTTCAATGGGGATTGAGTATTATACTTGATCCCTATTTTTTTAAAAACCTAATTAGCAAAATAAAAATCTTCATTAATATAGAAATAATCGTATGATTATATAATTATAGTGTAGGATTTTCATCTGATGAGATTATAATTATTCGAACGTGGTCAAAACTACGTAAATCAAAAATAAATAAATTTTTAATATATCTATTTATAAAAGCAGACTAGTAATTAGTATTATTTTATAAGTAGATATTTTTTTATTTTTAATAAAAAATACACTTTGATAAGTTGTTCATTTCTTTAGTTTAAAATATAATAGTAAGTAGTTTGGATATTTTTAGGACTTATAATTGTGAAAATAGAATTATTAATTTTTAAATAAATAAAAATTTAAAAGTAAGGTTAGAGATATTTAAAAATTATCAAATTTAGAAAAAAATTATTATTTGGGAGGTGTAGTTATGTCAGAATTAATGGTTAAAGCAGAGGAATTAACTTTTAGATATGAAGGTGATGAGGAAAAACCTGAAAAGATAGCTTTAAATTCAGTTTCTATGGAAGTAAAGAGGGGAGAATTTCTTGTTGTATTAGGACATAATGGATCAGGAAAATCAACTATAGCAAAACATATGAATGCATTATTATTACCTAGTGAGGGAAGAATGCTTGTTGCTGGAATGGACACAGTCGAGGATAGTTTATTGTGGGAGATAAGAAGTAGAGCTGGTATGGTATTTCAAAATCCTGATAACCAATTAGTTGCTACTATTGTTGAAGAAGATGTAGCTTTTGGTCCAGAAAATTTAGGGGTTGAGCCACAAGAGATAAGAAGAAGAGTTGATGAATGTCTGAATAAAGTTGGAATGTATGAGTATAGAAAACATGCACCACATCTTTTATCAGGAGGTCAAAAACAAAGAATTGCAATTGCAGGTATTCTTGCTATGATGCCAGAGTGCATTATATTAGATGAGCCAACTGCAATGTTAGATCCTTCAGGTAGAAAAGAGGTCCTTGAAACTATAAAAGATGTTAATGAAAATTTAGGGATTACTATTATTCTTATTACACATTATATGGATGAGGCAGCTCAGGCTGATAGAGTTATAGTTATGGATAAGGGAGAGGTTAAGCTTGAAGGAACTCCTAGAGAAGTATTCTCTAATGTGGCACAAATTAAGGAAATTGGTCTTGATGTTCCACAGGTAACAGAGCTTGCCTATGAACTTAAACAGGAAGGTATTAATATTTCAACAGATATATTAAATATAGATGAGATGGTGAATGAGTTATGTCAATTAAGATAGAAAATCTAAAGCATATTTATATGCCTAAAAGCCCTTTTGAGAAAGTGGCACTTAACGATATTAATCTTGAGATTAAGGATGAGGAGTTTGTAGCTCTTATCGGTCATACAGGGTCAGGTAAGTCTACACTTATTCAACACCTTAATGGTCTTTTACAGGCTACTGAAGGTACAATTATTGTAGATGATGTTGATTTAGGGGATAAGAAAACTAAACTTACTGATATAAGAAAGAAGGTAGGTCTTGTATTTCAATATCCAGAATATCAACTTTTTGAGGAAACTATAGAGAAAGATATAGAATTTGGTCCAAGAAATATGGGGCTTAGTGATGATGTTATTACAGAGAGAGTAAAAAGATCAATGGAAATGGTTGGTCTCGATTATGAAACATATAAAAATCAATCACCTTTTGATTTATCAGGAGGACAAAAAAGAAGAGTTGCTATAGCTGGTGTTATTGCTATGGAACCTAAGATTCTTATATTAGATGAACCAACAGCAGGTCTTGATCCTAAGGGAAGAGATGATATTTTAGCTCAGATTAAGATATTGCATGAAGAGTATAAGATGACTATTATTTTAGTAAGTCATAGTATGGAAGATGTAGCTAAGATAGCAACTAGAGTTATTGTTATGAACAAAGGTCAGGTTGCACTTGATGGAACAGTAAGTGAGGTATTTAAAGAGATAGATACTTTAGAGGAAATAGGGCTTGGAGTTCCACAGGTAACATATCTTATTAGAGAGTTAAGAAGAAAGGGATTTAATATATCAGATGATATATTTACTATTGAAGAGGCTAAGAAAGCACTTCTGACGATATTAAAAAATAGGGAGGGATTAGAGCATGCTTAAGGACATTACGATAGGGCAGTACATTCCAGGTAACTCTTTTGTTCATAAGCTTGACCCTAGAACAAAGATAGTTTTAACTATACTTTATGTTTTAAATCTATTTTTCATAGGAAAGCTTTATGGATATGTGTTTCCAATAATATTTTTAGCTCTTGCGATAATAATTTCAAAAGTACCATTTAAGTTTATTTATAAAGGGTTAAAACCAATTTTTATACTTATAGTAATTACATCTATATTCAATATATTTATGATAAAAGGTGCACCAGATACATTGATTTGGAAATGGAAGTTCTTTGAGATATATCAAGATGGTATTATTATGGCTATTAAGATGGTTTTAAGACTTATACTTCTTATTATGGGAACATCAGTTTTAACACTTACAACATCACCTATTGAGCTTACAGATGGGATAGAGAACTTACTTAATCCTTTAAAGAAGATTAAGTTTCCTGCACATGAGCTTGCTATGATGATGACTATTGCATTAAGATTTATACCTACTCTTATTGATGAAACAGATAAAATTATGAAAGCTCAAAAAGCTAGAGGTGCTGATTTTGAGTCAGGTAATATTGTGCAAAAAGCAAAGAGTTTAATTCCATTATTAGTTCCGCTATTTATAAGTTCATTTAGAAGAGCAGATGAACTTGCGATGGCAATGGAAGCTAGATGCTACAGAGGTGGTACTGGTAGAACAAGAATGAAAAAATTAAAATATACAGCAAAAGATTTAATTGCTTATGTTGGAATTATTATTTTAATAGGTTTCACTGTTTTAATTAAAGTAGGAATAATATAATTTTATATAATGAGGGCCATTTCAAGGTTAGTTTTAACATTGAGATGGTTTTTTTCGCTTTTATTATAGGATAATATGAAAGATTAGGAGAAGATTTTATTTGTTTAAGGCTGAAAATTTTATTATAATTTTATAGAAAAGTGCATAAGACAACTCTACTTTGTGTTTAAAACTATAAAAGTAGTAGTATAAATTTTTGTAATTGGTGAAGTAGTAATACTTGTAAAAATAAGAATTGATTAAACTTCTTATAAAGTAATATTCTTTTGTGGGTGTGGTTTTATAAGTTAGATAAAGAGACGAATTAATGGCATATACATTTTATGGAAAGGATGATGAGTTATGAGAAATATAAAGCTTAAGCTTGAATATGATGGAACTGATTTTTGTGGATGGCAAAGACAAAAAAAAGGAAGAACTATTCAGCAAACTTTAGAAGCAGCGATAGAAAGGTTGACAGGTGAAGAGGAGATAGAGGTATTTGGTAGTAGTAGAACAGATTCAGGAGTTCATGCTAGAGGATATGTGGGAAACTTTCATACTACTTCAAAAATACCAGGTGAGAGGTTTAAAGAGGCAATAAATACAAAATTACCACCTGATATGGTTATTTTAGAGTCAGAAGAGGTAAAGGAGAATTTTCATTCAAGATACATGTGCTCGGGAAAGACTTACTGTTATAGCATTTTAAATCGAAGAGAAGCTGCTACAATGGGTAGAAACTATATGTATCAATATGTATCAGCTTTAGATATAGAAGCTATGAGAGAGGCTTGCAAGCATTTTATAGGCAGGCATGATTTTGAGGCATTTAAAAGTCAAGGAAGTTCGGTTCAAACATCAGTTAGAACAGTCACAGATTTACATATAGAAACTGAAGGACAGTTAATTAAAATATATATATCAGCTGATGGTTTTTTATATAATATGGTAAGAATAATTGCAGGAACTTTATTAAAAGTTGGAGCAGGGAAAATAAAACCAAATGAAATACCAGAAATTATACTTTCAAAGGATAGAAATAGGGCTGGAAAATGTGCTCCAGCAAAGGGATTATGCCTAGAAAAAGTTTTTTTTGAAAAATAAAGAAAAAAGTTGACACACCCGTAAGCGTGTATTATAATGGTATTTGTTTGTAAGAGAAGATTGTGTATAAGACAAGGGTCTTGACATACATAGAACTAATAAATTAAATGAAAATTATTTGAAAGAATTCTAAGGAGGGAAAAATCATGAAATCATACATTGCTAACGCACAAACTGTAGAAAGATCATGGTACGTAGTTGATGCTGCTGGAAAGCCACTAGGAAGAGTTGCTAGCCAAGTTGCTTCAATATTAAGAGGAAAACATAAGCCTACATTCACACCTAACTGTGATTGTGGAGATTTCGTTATCGTTATAAACGCTGAGAAGGTTGTTTTAACAGGTAAGAAATTAGATCAAAAAATGATGAGAAAGCACAGCTTATATCCAGGTGGATTAAAAGAGACACCTTATAGAGTTGTTTTAGAGAAGAAGCCAGAGTTCGCTTTCGAAGAAGCTGTAAGAAGAATGTTACCTTCAGGAGTTCTTGGAAGAAAGATGCTTAAGAAGCTTAACGTTGTTAGAGGTGAAGAGCACGGATTCGCAGCACAAAAACCAGAAGTACTTGAGTTAAAGTACTAATATAAAGAAGGAGGGAATTCAAAATGGCAAAGGTTCAATACATGGGAACTGGTAGAAGAAAGACATCAGTTGCAAGAGTAAGATTAGTACCTGGAGAAGGTAATGTAATAATAAATAAAAGAGATATCCAAACATACTTTGGATTAGAAACTTTAAGAATGATCGTTAACCAACCATTAGTTTTAACAGAAACTAAAGACAAATATGACGTTTTAGTTAATGTTCACGGTGGAGGAACAACAGGTCAAGCTGGAGCTATCAGACACGGTATTTCAAGAGCTTTATTAAAAGCAGACGAGACATTAAGAGCTGACTTAAAGAAAGCTGGATTCTTAACAAGAGACTCAAGAATGGTTGAGAGAAAGAAATATGGTAAGAAGAAAGCTAGAAGATCATCACAATTCTCAAAAAGATAATCTTCTTATTATGGAGAGAGGTTTATACCTCTCTTTTTTTTATGTCTTAAAATATCTTATAAAAGTACATTAAAGCTTTTTACTAACGTAACTAATCAACTAGAAAGAGATTTTAGAAGGATAAAAAACGCAATTTGTGATATAGTAATAACGTTCAATTTTAGTTTATAATGAATTTGAAAGTTATGATTCAGGAGGGAAAATATGGATGAAAAATTAGTGATAAAAAATACAATTGAGTTTATAAAGGAAAAGTTTTGTGCAGAAGGATCTGGACATGACTGGTTTCATATAGAAAGAGTTTATAAGAATGCTTGTTATATAGCTAAAAGGGAAAAAGATGTTAATGAGTACATAGTTGAGCTTACAGCATTATTACATGATGTGGATGATTGGAAGTTTTCTGAAGATAATAAAACTAGTACGAGTACGGTAGAAAAATTTTTAGTAGAACAAGGTGTGGAGAATTCGGATATTGAAAAAATTACTGCAATAATAAAGACTATGTCATTTAAAGGTGGAGTGGTTGATTCAACTCAACATACTATTGAAGGCAAAATTGTTCAAGATGCAGATAGACTTGATGCTATTGGAGCGATAGGGATTGCTAGAGCATTTACTTATGGGGGATATAAGAATAATTTGATGTATGACCCAGATGTTAAGCCACAAGAATTTAAAACTTTAGATGAGGTTAAAAAAAAGAATACAACAGTTAATCATTTTTATGAAAAATTATTAAAACTTAAAGAGTTAATGAATACAGAAACAGGAAAAATTTTAGCGAAAGAAAGACATGAATATATGGAAAATTTCTTAAGTGAGTTTTATAAAGAGTGGAATATGAATTAGTTTGTTAAGTTTTTGGATAAAAAATAAAGAAAGAAAACAATATTTTTATTAATTTAATAATCGATATTAAGTTTAATGTTAAGATATGTTAAGATATGTTAAGAAATTATAAATAGATAAGCAGGATTTTATTGGAAAATCCTGCTTTTTTGTATGAAAAATTAGATCTATTTAAGAGAAATTTCATTGAAAATTTAAAAAGTTCAAAGTTTATATAAGTTAAAAGGTAAATAATGGGTTCTGTATTAAGTTTAGGTTAAGTTACCTTTAAACGCCTTAACAAGAGGGCTTATATAATGTAAACTCATAATTGTGAAAAGGAAATAATATTTTTAATTATAAAAAATAAAAAGGTTAAAATTAATTAGTGAAGGAGAGATACGATCTTGAAGGACGCATTTTTTACTGCAATTGAATTATTAGGAGGACTGGGACTTTTCCTATATGGTATGAAAATTATGGGAGAAGGACTTGAAAATTCAGCAGGGGATAAGCTGAAAGGAATCCTTGAGAAAGTTACAAAAAATAGATTTATAGGTGTTATTGTAGGAGCAATTGTTACAGCAGTAGTTCAAAGTTCATCAGCGACAACAGTAATGGTTGTTGGATTTGTTAATGCAGGGCTTATGAACTTAATCCAGGCAGCTGGAGTTATCATGGGGGCTAATATAGGAACAACTATTACAGCTCAACTTGTAGCATTTAAACTTACAGATTATGCACCTTTATTTATAGCAATAGGAGCTTTAATAGTAATAGCTGCTAAGGCAAAGAAGAGAAAAGAGCTTGGAAACATTATTTTAGGTTTTGGTCTTTTATTCATGGGAATGGCGGCAATGAGTTCAGCAATGAAACCACTTGCTAATTCTCCAGTATTTGAACAATTAGTGCTTTCAATAGGAGATAATACTCTTATAGGAATTATTGTAGGACTTGGAATGACAGCAGTTCTACAAAGTTCATCAGCGACAACAGGTATATTAATATCACTTGCAACAGCAGGAGCTATTAACATAGATGCAGCACTTCCAATTTTATTTGGATGTAATATAGGAACATGTGTAACAGCATTACTTGCTTGTGTTGGAACAACAATAACAGCTAAGAAAGCTGCTATAATTCATTTACTATTCAATGTAATAGGAACACTTATATTCTTACCTTTCATTGGTGTGTTAGGAAATATAGTACAACAAATTAGCCCAGGTGAGGTTGCTAGACAAGTAGCTAATACACATACGATATTTAACATAGGAGCAACAGTTATTATCTTCCCATTCATGGGGTTAATTATTAAATTTGTTAATAAGATTATCAAGGGTGAAGATGAAGTAGAAGCTGCAGGACCTAAGTTTATAGATGATAAAATTCTTGAAACACCAGTAATTGCAGCTGGTCAAGTTATTAAAGAGACAATTAGAATGGCTAACAAGGCTAAGAAGAACTTAGAGCTTAGTAAAAAAGCTTTTGATAAAAAAGATGAGGCGCTTGTAAAGAAAGTTTATGAAAATGAAGAAATAATCAATGTATTAGAAGAATCTATAACATCTTATTTAGTTAAATTATCTAAGCGTGATTTATCAAATAGAGAGAGAAATATAGTTGCAGCAACATTCCACATAGTTACAGATATCGAGAGAATTGGTGACCATGCAGAGAATATAGCAGAGTTAGCATTACAAAGAAGTTTAAAGAATTTAAAGTATTCAGATGAAGCTTTAAAAGAATTAGATATAATCTATGGAGATACAATTGCAGCACTTGATGCTTCGATAAAAGCATATGAAGATAGAAATATTCAAAAAGCAGAGTCAGTATATAATATAGAAAACAGAATAGATGCACAGCAAAAAGAGTATAGAAATAACCATATTGTAAGACTTAATGAAGGTAAGTGTAGTGCATATGAAGGTGCAATATTTATGGATCTTTTAAGTAACTTTGAAAGAATAGGAGATCATGCTACAAATATAGCAGATAGTGTTATTCAAAATACTAAATAAGTAAATTTCAGGAGTAGTAAAAACTACTCCTGTTTTTTGTTAAAGGTTAAAGAGGGCGAAAGAGTAATTAGGTTAAATGGATATGATAATAAACTTATAAAGAAGAGGTAATACTAACCTTGATTAATAAATTGAGTAAGGAGGAACGAAATGAAAAAGTTGCTTGGAGTTATAGTAGGTGCAATTATAAGTTTATTTATTTTTAGTGATGTTGCATTTGCAAGTACGAATAAAGTTGTATTAATAGATGCAGGTCATGGTGGAGTAGATGGTGGAGCAGTTGCTAAAAATGGAACGGTAGAAAAAGATATAAATTTACAGATAAGTCTTGTTTTAAAAGAAAAACTAGAGAAGGCTGGCTATAAGGTATTTATGACTAGAGAAAGTGATACAGGACTCTACACAGAGGGAAAAACTATAAGAGAAAAAAAGACAGAGGATCTTGCTAATAGAGTTAAAATGAAAAAAAGTACAGGTGCGCAGGTATTTATAAGTATTCATCAAAATATGTTCCCAGAAGCTAAATATAGCGGAACACAAGTATGGTATTCACCTAATAGTAATGATAGTAAAGAGTTTGCTAATATAATTCAAAATGCAGCAAAGCAAAAGCTTGGACAGGAGAGTAAGAGAGAGGCTAAAGATGCTAAAACGCAGTTTAGAGTTTTAAGAAATAGTCCGGATGCAGCGGCAGTTATTGTTGAGTGTGGATTCTTATCTAATTTTGAGGAATGTCAAAAACTTAGCTCAAAAGAATATCAAGATAAGCTTGCACAGTTGCTGAAAGAATCTATTGATGAATATTATGTTTATAAAGAGAGGGTGAATAGTTAAAGATAAAGACATCTAAGTATAAAATGAAACCTATAAAGTGGATACTTATAAAAAAGAGTCTACATTGTAGGTTTTTTTTGTACAATAAATTATAGAGGTGCGTCGATGAGTAAAAAAATTATTTTCTGCTAAAGAAATAGAAAGTTTAAAAAATAATAAATACGTTTTAAACGTAAGTTCTAAGTAGCAGTCTATAAATTAATAGAAGATATGAATAAAAAATTCAAAACATCAATAAAATATCTTTATGAAATAGCTAACGTTACCCGTTCAGCTTATTATGCATATTTATCAAAGAAAGAAGATCGTAGTATTCGTGAAAAATATGATATTGAAGTAAGATATATTATTCTTAAAGCCTTTAATTATAAAGATTTTAAGAAAGGTTCTAGAGGAGTTAAGATGGTTTTAGTTCTTTTTCAGTACCAATGAAAATATCTTTTAATTTTATAGTTTGTCCTTCTTTTAAATTTTTAATAGATTTATATATATCTACTTCTATAAATTTAGTAGATTTTTTTATGTTATCTGTAATTTGGTAAAATTCTGAACTAGGATTTTTGATATAAACTCTAGTATTGCATTTAATTTTTGATATATAATATGCATCTTTTTCATTAATTTTATTTAAAAATTCTGATTTGAAATATCCAAGGTCTGCCAAAGATAGATCTTTAGGTTTTATTGCATTAAGCATTGTGTTTGTATAACTTGCATTAGTTATAACACCTTCCTGAACTTCACAACAAGTAAAGTTACCACCGAGCAAATTAAATTGTAATTAGATTTTTACTGTTGACCCTAATAATTACTCATTTCCAGCTTCTTTAAATTCTTTATGAAATTTTTCAGGTAGTGCAAAAATAGTAGAGTCTGTAACTAAAATTCTCTTGAAAATTTTTGATAAAGAATTATTTTTGCTTTGGAACAAATTATTTTCATTCATTAGCATACTCTTAAAAAGTTTTTGTGGAAAATTTACAGAATCATCGTTAAACTGTTCATTTAATGATTGTGGAGAAATTACAATTCCAAATTAAACCTCAAGTCTAACATATAATGAAGCTAATGATTTAATACATAAATCTTCACTTGAAAGTACAGTAAATGCCATAAATTTATCAGCAGTTATTTTTCTTTTTTACTAAGTTTATCTATAAAATCTAAAGAAAATAATTTTTTGGATTTTTGTATCAAGTGTTTTAATCTTTCGGCATAAAAAATAAATCCCCTTTATATTAATATAAAGGGGATTTATGTATTTCTTAACCTCATGGCTATGAGGTTCAATACCGAAATCAACTCATACTGCATAGCTTTTTAAAAAAATGCCCTTGACATAGAGTCCATTTTATAAAGACGAATATACTTTTTTCTACCATTTAGAAGCAATGATATGTTTTTCTATTTCTGCTTTAGATCTTTGTTTGATTATCCAAGCTTCATTTAAAGCTTTTTGGAATAATGCAAGACAATTAGGATCTAAATTATCTTCTATACCTGCATTACTAACTTTTATCATTTGTTCTGCAAGAGAAATCATTTCTGCATGAAATGAATTTGTCTTGTCTGCACGATATATTTTAGTTGTTGTTTCTGCATCTAATTTTTCGAATTTATCAGCTCCGAATCCACATTTAGGACATTTTTCTGGAGCAATATCTCCTTCGGCAATAAAGCCACAAATTGTACATTTAAATAAACTTTTCATTTTATACTTCCTCCTATATTTTAAATTATATATTGAATTTTGTTAAAGCCATTATTTATGTTTTTATTATAACATTAGATTAAAAATTAGGTATTTAAATAAAATATAGGATTTTTAAAATAAATTTATAATTACATATTTAGAGAACATAATTAATGGAAAATTTGTGTTGAAATATAACTATAAATGCTTTCTTTGTATTAATTTTATAAATTTATAGTTTTATAAAATTAATTTCAATTAATATATTATAGGATAAACATAAACATATATTAAACGTTCTATAATTTGTTTTATCTAGCGAAATTTCGTAGATATAGAATCATTGTTACAAAGCTTTAGAGCAAAATCTTTATTTTCTTTAATTTAAAATAGTTGTTTCGTTAAAGGATAAGCATTATAATCATCGGCTACAAACTATAATTCAGATAGAGGGGAAATCTTGAATTTTTTAAATGCTACACGTATTGATAAAATACAACGTTTAACTGTTCTAGTATCTTGATTTTTTATAAGTATCTATAGTAGAGATACTCTTAAATTTAAGTCATAGTGGAGTAGTTGCTAAAAATAGAATGGTAAAAAAAGATATAAATTTATAGATATAAAAGAAAAACTATAAGAGAAAAGAAGATAGAAGATCTTGCTAATAGAGTTAAGATGAAAAAAAGTACAAGTAGTAAAAGAATCAATTGATGATTACTATGCATACAAATGAAAATGTAGAGAGGAAGAAGCAAGTGTATTGATAAGAAACACTTGCTTTTTAATTATGAGTTATAAATTAGTTTTTCTTTATCAGAAGTCTTTAGAGTAATCCAAATACTTTTACCTTGATTTAAAGTAAGAGGAGAGTTATCCTTTTCAAACATGAATAAGTTATGTTTCCACACAATTTTTTGAGATATTCCACCGGAAAAAACTATACCTGTACCTTCTGCTTTATTATTATCATCAATAAATTGAACTATAATATTTGAAAAAGTTAATCCATGACCTGTGTCAACATGCTCTGATTGTTGAGAAACAGAATTAATATATTTATATAATCCAGAAGTATAAACGAAGCTAGTAGCTACATCATCACTGTATTCTATAAAAACATCAGAGTTAGAATTTTCGAATTTATAATTATTTTTATTTGAGTAGTTGATGAAAGATAAGTTAGGAAATTCATTTACATCATCAGTTCCTAAATAGGAGATACTAGGATGACTTCCTATATTGTAAATACTAGAAGCAGTATATTTTAAAATATCTGCAGCAGCATCATAAGTTTCAAAAACAATTTCATTATCATAAATTTTATATAGTTCAAAAATATTAGAATCTTCATATTTAATGTTATAAATAATATCAGATGATGTTTGTGTTGTTATAGAATTACCAGAAAGTGGAGAAACCTCTAAGCTATTTCTAGGTGGATATGGTCTGGTTATAAGTCCTTGTGTTAATAATATTAAATAAACAGATAATATTGCTAAAATAAAAAATAAAAGATATTTTATAAATTCAAAAATATTTAAATTAATTTTTTTCATTATTACTCCCCTTGCGTGTCTTATTACATAATAAATATATTTAAAGTTTAATTTATTTATACTTAAGAAGATAAAAAGTAATTAAAATGTTGCTTATTATATATAGGATTAATTTACCATTATAGATAGATATTTAAATTAAAAGATAATAGTAGGAGATAAAAAGATTAATTTTATTTATTGTATAATGTTTTTGATATAGCAAATATTGTATAATTTTATTATTAAGACTAGGGGGCAAGTTATGAGAGAAATTAATGTTTTGAAAATTGAGCAAGAGGTTAAAAGATTAGCCATGGAAGCGGCATATTATCTTCCAAAAGATATTAAAAATGCACTTAAAGAAGCAAAAGAAAAGGAAGATTATAATATTGCAAAAGATATTTTAGAAACAATAGAAGCAAATTATAAAGTTGCAGAAAGTGAAATGAAACCACTATGCCAAGATACAGGAATGGCTTGTATTTTTATAGAAGTTGGACAAGATACCAAGTTGATAGGAGGAAGCCTAGAAGATGCAATTAATAATGGGGTTATAAAAGCATATGAGGAGGGATATTTAAGAAAATCAGTGGTTAGTGATCCTATAAGAAGAATTAACACTAAAAATAATGCCCCTGCAATTATAGATTATAAAATTGTTGCAGGGGATAAAGTGAAAATAACTTTTGCAGCCAAAGGTTTTGGCTCAGAAAATATGAGTAGGCTTAAAATGTTAAAACCATCTGATGGAATTAAAGGTGTGAAGGATTTTATATTAGAAACAGTTGAACTTGCTAGTGGAAATCCATGTCCACCAATAGTTGTTGGTGTTGGAATTGGTGGTAATTTTGATAGAGTTGCAAAACTTGCAAAGCAGGCTTTAATTAGAGATATTGATATTAGAAATAATGATGAGTTTTATGCTGAAATAGAAAAAGAGATGTTAGAGAAGATAAACAGTCTTGGAATAGGACCACAAGGGTTTGGAGGAAGAACAACAGCACTTGCAGTTAATATAGAGACTTTTCCAACACATATAGCGGGTCTACCAGTTGCAGTGAATATAAATTGTCATTCAACAAGACATAAAGAAATAGTTATATAGGGGGCGTAGTTATGAAAGTTATAGAATTACCTTTAAATGATGAAAAGGTGAAAAATTTAAAAGTTGGAGAAAGTATTCTTTTAACAGGTGTTATTTATACTGCACGCGATGCTGCGCATAAAAGACTTATAAAAGCATTAGAAAGAGGAGAAGAACTTCCCTTTAATATAAAAGGACAAACTATCTATTATGTGGGTCCAACTCCTGCAAAAGAAGGAGAAGCTATTGGATCAGCAGGTCCAACAACAAGTTATAGAATGGATAGCTATGCACCAACTCTTTTAGATTTAGGACAAAAAGGAATGATAGGAAAAGGGATAAGGGGACAAAATGTCATAAATAGTATGATTAAAAATAAAGCAGTTTATTTTGGTGCTATTGGTGGGGCTGGTGCACTAATTAGTAGATGTATAATAAAATCAGAAATAATAGCATATGAAGATTTAGGAGCAGAGGCTATAAGAAGATTAGAAGTTAAAGAATTTCCAGTAATAGTTGCAATTGATAGTGAAGGAAATAATTTGTACAAGTTAGGTAAAGATATGTATTTAAACAGCTTAAAGGCAGATATAAAGTAGTTTGAACTTATAAATACAAATAGGAAAAGATGTCCAAATTATACTGGACATCTTTTCATTTATATCATACTTTCAAATCCTCTACCTTTAACCTCATTAACATCTATTATTGTAATAAATGCTTTAGGGTCAATTTTTAGAATTTTATTTTTAAGTTCTATCATTTGTCTAGTTGTAACAAGACAATATAACATTTTACCATGTTTTTTTGTATACTCCCCATTTGCTTCAAGAGAAGTAACACCTCTATGCATTTTTTTAATTATATGTTCGATTACTTCTTCCTCTTTTTCAGTAAGAATAAGAAGTAGTTTTTTAGAATTCACACCATTTATAACTTTATCTATTACAATTCCCTGAGTAAACATACTTATAAGAGTATAAAGTGCAATTGATAAACCAAAGAATATTGAACCTACAGATACAATAATTAAGTTTAAGAAAAGTCCAACTTTTCCTATATTAAAGTTCGAATACTTCTTTTTTATAGACATTGTAATTATGTCAGTTCCACCAGTTGAAGCACTTCTTGAAAATACGAGTCCATATCCTATTCCACAAAGAACTCCACCGTATATACAAAGAACTAATGGATCAGTGATATTTAGTTCAATATGTATTTTTGATGTCATCATAAGTGACAATGATAGCGACAGAGTTCCTATCATTGAGTAGATAGTAAATCGCTTATCTAGCTTTAAGTAACTTAAAATAAATAAAGGTATGTTGATAACAAGAACTATAATACCAGCATTTATTCCAAATAAGTATTGAAATATAAGACCTATACCAGTAGCTCCACCACTAAGAAGTTTAGCATCTGTTAAGAATATATTTATTCCAAGAGATGCAATTACACATCCTAGTATTATGACAACAACATCAATAATAGTAGTTTTGTATTTCCTCAGATTAATCATAATAAAAATCTCCCAATTGTATATAATCAATAACATTATATAGGATTTTAAATAATAAGCTATCTCTATATATCAATATATTTGTACATAATACTATAAATTGGGATTTTAACACCTAAAACCTCTTAAATACTTAAAATTAATAAGATTTACTATATGAATTAATTTAAATTTAATAATTAGTTAATTTAAATATGTTAATATCTTCAATATAAGAATATATTAAATAATAAGATAATTAAATAGAGATTGTTGTATTAATAAGGGGGATAAAAATGAAGCAATATACTATACTTGTGGCAGATGATGAAAAGGAAATTAGAGATGCTATAGATATATATTTAAGAAGTGAAGGATTTAAAGTTATAAAGGTAAAGGATGGACTTGAAGCAGTTGAAAAGCTTGAAACAGAGCCGGTTCATTTAGTTATATTAGATGTAATGATGCCAAGGATGGATGGTGTTAATGCATGCATGAAAATAAGAGAAGAAAAAAACATACCTATAATTATGGTATCAGCAAAATCTGAAGATAGAGACAAGATATTAGGTCTTAATATAGGGGCTGATGATTATGTTGTAAAGCCATTTAATCATTTAGAGCTTGTAGCAAGAGTGAAATCACAACTTAGAAGGTATGATAAGCCACTCGATGTGGATACTTCTTCTCAAAAAATTAAGATTAAAGATTTAATAATTGATACGGTAAATAAAAGTGTAGTACTTAGAGGTGAAGAAATTAGACTTACGGCAACAGAGTATAAAATATTAGTTTTACTTGCATCAAACACAGGAAGAATTTTTTCTATTAAAGAAATTTATGAAAAAGTTTGGAAAGAGGTATTTTATAAAAGTGAAAATACTGTTACTGTTCATATAAGAAGGATGAGAGAAAAATTAGAAGTAAACTCAAAGAACCCAGAATATATAAAGGTGGTGTGGGGAATTGGGTACAAAATGGACAGAGAGTAAGAGCTTAATTTCTATTATTATAGGTTGGTTTAAAAATTATAACTTACAAGTAAGATCTATAGAAAATTTTATAATGATAATTTTTTTACTTGGAGTACCAGTTCTAATTACCATTTTAACAGATGGAAAAGAAATTAATAATCATCATGTTAAATATAATTTAGCTATTGCAGATAAAAATTTATATATGGAAGAGAGATTAAAAGCTCAAGCTAATGAAATTTCAGGTCAAGTTTTTAAAAAGCTTCCATATTTAGAAAAGTTAAGAGAAGAAAAAATATTTGATGAAACTAAAGTAGCACTTGAAGATATACAAGGACTTCAAGATATAGGTGTTGTTATTTTTGATACAAATACAAAAGTTGCATATTCAAATAAAAGTTGGTTTTATGATTTGCAGTTTAAATTTAATAGTAGTGAAGAGATAATAACAGCATTAGAAAGTGAAGATAAAATTTTAGCAAAACAATATAAAGAAGAAAATGAAAATGGAATTACACATAATAATGGATTTGAAGAAATTTATTTTACTAGAATTGAGGTTTTTGAAGGTGAGATAACATCAATAACAATACTTTTCACAATTAGTTTAATTTCATTGATAATTGTATGCATTATTGGTTTAAAGAAACTTTATATGATTAAAAGTCTTGGACCTAAGTTATATAGAGATAGTTTAAGATGGGGATATTTATATAAAATAAAAAATGCAACAGGGACATTTATGAAAAGGAACTTAATATTTAATGAAATATTAAGTGATAAAGTTGTTTGGATTATAATTTCATTTGTTGTATTAGCACTTATAGGAGTTTCTGTTGTTGATAATCTTGCAATAGAAGGAATGTTTGAAATAAATGATGAACTTACATTATCTATTTTATTTAAAGTTTTAATTATATTTAGTGCACCAATAGCTCTTATAATACATTTTCTAATGAAAATATTATATAGATATGAGGCTATAGAATTCTTAACAGAAAATCTTAAATCAATAGAAAGAGGTAATTTTGATATTGAAGTAAGATATGATGATGATCCTCAAATTAGAAAATTAAGTAAGGGAATAAATGATATAAGAAGAGGCTATAAAACAGCTATTGAAGAGGCATTAAGATCTGAAAAGATGAAAACTGAGCTTATATCAAATGTATCACATGATTTAAAAACACCACTTACATCTATAATAAATTATGTGAATATTATTCAAAGAGATGATATTACACAGGAAGAAAGAGAAGAGTATATTGATATTTTAGAACATAAATCAATCAGACTTAAAGAATTGATAGAAGATTTATTTGAGGTTTCAAAGATGAACTCAGGTAAAATTAAATTAGATAAGTATGATATTGATATAGTACAGTTATTACATCAATGTATTGCTGAACTTGAGGACTTTAATGCAGAAAAAAATATGGAGTTTAAAATTAAAGGAATTGAGGAACTTGAAGTCAATCTTGATGGTATGAGAATGGCTAGAGTTTTCCAAAATCTTGGAACTAATGCTCTTAAATATGGACTTGATAATACAAGGGTTTATATTAATGTACAAGATAAGGGTGATGATATAGAAATATCATTTAAAAATATATCAGAATATGAACTTGATTTTGATGCTAAAGATATTGTTGAAAGATTTTATAGAGGGGATAAATCAAGAAATTCAGATATAGAGGGTTCAGGACTTGGACTTGCAATTACAAAAAGTATAGTTGAGCTTCATGATGGTAAATTTAGAGTTGAATGTGAAGGGGATTTATTTAAAGCATACATAATAATACCTAAATAAGGAATTAAACAACTTGAATATGGAGATAATATATTTTATAATAATTATTATTAGAAGTAAAAGAGGTGTTTTTTTATGAAAGCTTTATTTTTAGAATATCCAAAATGTACAACATGTAAAAAAGCAAAGAAATGGTTAGAAGAAAATAATATAGAGTTTGAAGATAGACATATTGTAGAAGAAAATCCTTCAAAAGAAGAACTTAGAGAATTCTATGAGAAGAGTGGATTTACAATAAATAAATTTTTCAATACATCAGGAATAAAATATAGAGAAATGGGACTTAAAGATGTTGTTAAATCAGCATCAGAAGAGAAGCTTTTAGAGATATTAGCTACTGATGGTATGCTAGTTAAAAGACCTTTACTTGTACTTGATAATAAAGTACTTGTAGGTTTTAAGGAAGATCAATGGAAAGAAGTTTTTGGTAAATAATAATATTGAGCTAAGTTGTAGAAAAAATCTATAATTTAGCTTTTTTTATTTTAAATTTTTAGAAGTTATCACATTTTCATAAATTCATAAATATAAATAAGTAGGGAGATTTTATATAAGTCGAAACACTTATAATAAGGGGTGTAGAGTAAATGGGTGTTTATAAAATAATTTATGATAAAGAATCTAATAAAATTTATGAAGGTGAATTTGAAGGTGAGATTAGAGAAGGAAGAGGGAGTTTATATTATTCTTCTGGAGAAATTAAATATTTAGGAGAATGGAAAGAGGATGTACCAGATGGAATTGGAGTTTTATTTTATGAAAGTGGAATGAAATTTTACGAAGGGGAATGGAGAAAAGGTACAGCATCAGGGCAAGGAGTTTTATTTACAGAGGACGGTAGACGTGAATATGAAGGACAATTTGCGAATAGTAAGAAAAATGGAATAGGAACAATATATTATGAGGATGGTTCAAGTTATCAAGGTGAATGGAAAGAAGACAGAAGGGAAGGAAAGGGAAGTTTATTTTATTCAACAGGAGATTTGCAGTATAGAGGTGAGTGGGAAAATTCAAAAAAACATGGTGAGGGTATGCTTTTTAATCGAGGTAATATACTTAGCTATCAAGGTGAATTTTTTGAAGATAAGAGACAAGGAATAGGAAGAAGTTATTATTTAGATGGAAAAGTGGAGTATGACGGTTTCTGGTTAAATAATGAAAAATCAGGAGAAGGAGTGCTTTACGGTATAGATGGAACTAAGATTTTTGAAGGTATTTTTGAAAATGATCAAAAAGTCATTAAGGATGAAGTGGAACATATAGATGAAAAAGTGGAACATATAAATAAAAACTCTTTAGAGAGTATGGGAATTGATGTTGAAATTTATGATGTCCAACGGAAAAATATTATAAATAATGAGAGTGAAATTGAATTTCTACAAAACTCTTTAGAGGAAGAAAATGAAAATTATGAATTTAGAGAAGATGACAATCAACAAAATATAGATAGTTTAGAAGTATCAAATGAGTATGTTAACACAAATTTTATGATGGAATCTAATAATTTAATTGATAAAACTAAGCTAGAGAATAAAGAAGAAATTAGACAAACTGAATTACTTGAGGAAGAAATAACAAGCTTTGTGTTGCAAGATATAGAAGATGATATAAATACAGAAAAAGTAGTTAGTGTTTCGTACGAAGAAAAAGATAATAAAGATATAGATGAAGAAATAATAAGTGAGAAAAATGCAAAAAGTATTGAAGTTGAAATAATAGATGATGAAAATGAAAAAATAATAGAAAATGGAACTGTTGAAGTAAGAATTGAAGATAATAAGGTTTATAAATATATTGAAATAGGTGATTTAGTTTATAAAGGTGAATTTAATGAAGGAAATAGAAGCGGTTATGGTAAGATTTATTATAAAGAAGTTTTGCAGTATGAAGGTTCTATAAAAAATGGTGTTTATGATGGTATAGGAAAACTTTATGATTTAGCGGAGCGGGTTGAATTTGAAGGTAACTTTAAAGAGGGGAAAAAGTTTGGATATGGTACAAGTTATGACTCTTTTGGAAATCCAATATACAAAGGTGAGTGGAAGAATGATATTCAAGAGGGCGAAGGTGAACTTTTAAATAGTAATGGAGAGCAAATCTATAAAGGAAAATTTTATAAAGGAAAGGCTCTAGGACTCGGAATTTCTATAGAAAATGAAATTGATAATATATTATATTGTGAGCTTGAGTCTATGATAGGACTTGAAGAGGTAAAAGATGATATAGCAAGATTAGTTAGTTTTTTAAAGATGCAAATATTAAGACAAAGGGTTTCTTACAAGGCTATGGATATTCCTTATGTTTTTACTTTTGAAGGGAATATAGGAGTTGGAAAAGAAAGCGTAGCAAGAATACTTGGAAAACTTTATTATGTTTTAGGGCTAGTGCCAGAATATAATTTTATACAAAGAGATTTATTAACAGCACTTGAATATAGTCATGATGGTGATATAGAAAAATCAATGGATAACTTTGGTGGTGGAGTTTTATATCTTAGTAATTTATATCAAAGTAATTATGAAGACATAACAGAAGTGATTAGAAATAAAGTTTCAACAGATAATATTCTTGATTTAATAGAATATAGTAATGGACATTTTATAATAGTTTTTTCAGGGGAAGAGGAACTTATAGAAACTATGATACACAATAAAAAAGAGCTTGCTAAATGTGTTGGAAAGAGTATAACTTTTTTTGATTATTCAGTTGAAGAGATGATGGATTATGTTTTAGGTCTCAGCCAAGAGAAGGATTATATATTATCAGAAGATTTAATGCTAGAGCTAGAAAATTTCTTTAGTGATCTTTTAGAAAATGATAAATATAACAATAGAAATGGAGAGTTTATTAATGAACTTTTCACAGAACTTGTAAAAGAGCAATGTATTAGAATAGATACGTATGGTGTATCAGATATAGAAAATCTTAAAGTTTTAGAACTACAAGACTTTAAAAATATAGAAAATAAAATATGTTTTTAATTAAATAATATAGAATGTTGCAGTATAAAAATATTGCAACATTTTTTTGTTTTATAGAAAAAATATTAATAAATAAAAGGGAGTGTTAAAAAATAGTTTGTTTGTATTGTGATAAGGTTGGGAGTAGAATTGAGGTAAAGAAGTACTTATGGGAAGATTAAGGGGAGAGTAAAATGAATATAGTGATTAGAAATGAAAGAAAAGAAGATTATAGAAAAGTAGAAGAACTTATAAGAGAAGCATTTTGGAATTTATATTTTCCAGGATGTGAAGAACATGCTGTTATAAACAAGTTAAGGGGACATGAAGATTTTATCCGAGAGCTTACTTTTGTGATTGAACTTGATGGAGAAATAGCAGGAAGTATTTTTTACTCACATTCAAAGGTTGTTTTAAAAGATGGTGGAGAATATAAAACAATAACTTTTGGGCCAGTAGCTATATTACCTAAGTATCACAGACAAGGACTTGGAAGAAAACTTATATCACATTCAATTGAAGAAGCTAAAAAACTTGGGTACAAAGGTATATTAACTCTTGGGTATCCATATCATTATGAGTCTTATGGATTTAAAGGTGGAAAAAATTATAACATATCAATGGAAGACGGAAAGTTTTATAAAGGACTACTTGCTTTACCGTTATGCGAAGGTGGACTTTTAAATGTTGAAGGATATGCAAGTTTTACAAAAGGGTTAGAAGTAACAGAAGAAGAAGTAGAAGAATTTGATAAAACTTTCCCTCATAAAGAAAAAGGAGAGCAAGAAAGTCAGAAAGAGTTTGCACAAACAGTAGGACTTCTTGATGAATAACAGAATGAAACAATATAAATGCATTATTTTTGATTTAGATGGAACAATGCTAGATACAGAAAAATGAATATGATTCTATTACAAAGACTTATAAAAGAAGAGTTAGGGTTAGAAATTGAATATGAGGATATTTTAAAGTTATTGGGGGAATAGTTTATGGATTTTAATACCGTTGCAGAAAATTGGGATAATTCTATAAGAATAGAGAGGGCTAAAAAGGTATCAGAAGAAATAAAAAAAGCTGTGGATAACTATTTGAAATAGTTATCCACAGTTTTTTAATTTATTTTATCAACACCATATTTTTTGCATTTTAAGGATATTGTTCTGTGTGTAAGTCCAAGAGCTTTTCCGGCTTTATTAAAGCTTTTATATTTTTTCATAGCGGCTATTATAATTCTTTTTTCATATTCTTCGAATGGAAGGATATTATTTTCATCAAGTTCTAAAATATTTAGATTTTTTGAGTTAGAAGGAATTATATATGGTGGAAAATCTGCAATTTTTATAATATTGCTATCACAAAGATTTATGGCTCTTTCAATTATGTTTTCAAGTTCTCGTATGTTTCCAGGGAAGTTATAACTTTCTAAAACATTTAATGCTTTGAAATCTATTCCTGTGACGGAAGTTTCAAGTTTTTTATTAATTTTTTCTATAAAATGATTAATAAGAACAGGTAAATCTGATTTTCGATCTCTAAGTGGAGGCAGATTTACAGATAAAACATTTAATCTATAAAATAAATCTTCTCTAAAATTATTTGTTTCCATCAATTCTTCTAAATTTCTATTAGTTGCGGCTATAACTCTAACATTTATTTTTTTAGGCTCTAAAGCACCAATTCTTTCAATCTCCATTTCCTGAAGAACTCTTAAAAGTTTAACTTGCATAGACATTGGCATATCACCAATTTCATCAAGGAATATAGTACCACCATCAGCAATTTCAAATTTACCTGGTTTAGCTTTGATAGCACCTGTAAAAGCACCTTTTTCATATCCGAAAAGTTCACTTTCTAGAAGATTTTCAGGGATAGCAGCACAGTTAACCCTAACAAAGGGTTTATCTTTTCTTTTGCTTTCGTTATGAATAAATTTTGCTATAAGTTCTTTACCAGTACCACTTTCACCCCGAACTAAGACTGTAGAAGTACTTAAAGCCGCTTTTTCACAGATATACATAATCTTTTTAAGACTAGTATTTGAACCGATTATTGAATTTGAAGATGAGTTAACACTTTTAAGAAATTCTTCTTTATAAAAATTAAGTTCTTCTTCTGATTTTTCAAGTTTGTCTATTAAGTCTTTTAGCTCATTTACTGGTTTAGAGGTAGAAATAATTCCTTTAAAAACACCATCTATAAAAATAGGATCAATTTTACTAATGATATCAATACCATTTTTAGTGTGGAGTACGTTTCGCATAGGCTCTTTACTTTTAAAACATTGAGCTCTATATCCATTAGGAGAGATAGAAAAAATATCAGTACCAATTATTCTTTCACCTTCATCTAAGAAAACAGTTTTATAAGTTGGATTAACATAGTTAACCTTTCCGTATTCATCTACAAAACAAATAAGTTCACTAGAGTTTTCTAAGATTTTAGTAAATTTTTCATTTATTTCTTTAAGACCAACCATATCAGAAATATCTTGAATAACAGAAATTGCACCAATAAGTTGCCCATGAGAAAAGAGAGGAGAGCGATTAACAATAGTTGTTTTATTATTTATATAAAGAATTTTTCCCATTTCTTTATTTTTTGTCTTTAAAGTATCAGTAAGTTCTGAATTTGGTATTAATTTTTTTATCGGTTGACCAAGAGTTTCATATACAGTCTTTTCTAAAAGATTTGAAGCATATGAGTTTATTTTAGTTATGTTGTTATGTATGTCTATTGCAATAATGCCCACAGGGATTTCATCAAGAACTTGTTCATTAGCAATATTGCTCTCATCTATAAAATCATCTATTTCGGTTATTTCTTTAGTTGAAGAATTTATGTTAGTTTCTATATAATCAATTAATGAGCTAATTGCAAGTTTTCCAACAATACCAGTTTCAGCACAACCAAAACTTACTATATCATCTTTGATTAATTTTAAAGCTAGAATTCCAAGCATGCTAACACCAAGCCAATCAGTGTAGTCATCTTTTCTTATATAAATATTTAATTTATATTTTGCTTGTATTTCAGCAGTTTTAGTTACAATCATAGCTGAGAATCTTGTATGAATTCCTGAAGGAACTTTAATTTTTATACTTTGATGATACATAATAAACCTCTTTTGAATTTAAAATTTGATAAAAAATATCAATAATTTAATTATATGATATTTTTTATCAGATTAATATAGAAAAAACTGATAAAAAATATCAGAATGTAGTAAAGATAGTATATAGTATTGGTATATATTAATTTGCATAAGTTTTGAAAATGAGAAATTTTATAATAAAATTAAAAGGTACACATATAATATACAGTTAATTACAAAAAATTCGTTCTAAATAAGAATAAACTGTAAATAATTTAAATAAAAAAATAACTATCACAAAGTTGGCATGTAACTTGCGAATGATTAAGGGCAGGTAAAATTAATTAATCGCACTAAGGTCTTCTGGGTGAATAAGGTAAAAATTAAATTATAAGTAGTTAACAAATTTAAATTAAAATAAATGGTTTAGGTTTAAGGAGGAAGATGTATATGATGAAGGGGATTGCAGCATCAAAAGGATATGCTATAGGAACAGTTTTAATACAAAAACATGAGGAAATAGTAATATCAGATGAAAAAATTACTGATATAGCAGGGGAAAAAGAAAAATTAGCAAAAGCTTTAGAGGCTTCAAAAGAGCAATTAACAGCTATCAAAGCTAAAGCAGTTGAGTCAATGGGAGAAGAAGAAGCAGAAGTATTTGAAGCTCATTTAACATTATTAGATGATCCTGAGTTTGCAGGAGCTATGGATATGGCTATTGAATCAGAGCAATTAAATGCTATGAAAGCAGTTGCAAATACAAGAGATCAATTTGTTATGATATTTGAATCAATGGATAATGATTACATGAGAGAAAGAGCAGCTGACCTTAAAGATGTTTCAAACAGAATTATTGCTAATATTGCAGGGATAGCAGTAAATCCATTTGAAAATGCTAAAGAAAATACAGTAGTTGTTGCTCATGACTTAACACCATCAGATACAGCTCAATTAGATAGAAGTAAAGTTGTAGGATTCCTTACAAATATCGGAGGAAGAACTTCACATTCAGCTATCATGGCTAGAACATTAGAAATTCCAGCTATCGTTGGTCTTGGAAATATTATAGAGTCAGTTAATGATGGAGATGTGGTTATTGTTGACGGAATAGAAGGAGTTACAATACTTAATCCTTCAGAAGAAGTTATTGCTGAATACATAGCTAAAAAAGAAGCTTTTGCAGCAGAACAAGAAGAGTTAAAGAAATTAATAGATGTTAAAACAACAACTAAATCAGGTAAGAGAATAGAAGTTTGCGGAAATATTGGTAAACCAGAAGATGTAGATCAAGTTATGGCTAATGGAGGAGATGGTGTAGGATTATTCAGAACAGAATTCTTATACATGGATAGAGATAATGCTCCAACAGAGGATGAGCAATTTGAATCTTACAAGTATGTTTTAGAAAAAACACAAGGAAGACAAGTTGTTATAAGAACACTTGATATCGGTGGAGATAAAACACTTCCATACTTACCATTGCCAGAAGA
>JBOGAY010000084.1:0-5466 GCA_051655925.1 Sarcina sp.
CTGGCTTCTCTGCTGGTTTAACTGGCTTTTCTGCTGGTTTAACTGGCTTCTCTTCCGGTTTAACTGGCTTCTCTGCTGATTTAACTGGCTTCTCTGCTGGCTTAACTGGCTTTTCTTCCGGTTTAACTGGTTTCTCTGCTGGCTTAACTGGCTTCTCTTCCGGTTTAACTGGCTTCTCTGCTGGTTTAACTGGCTTTTCTGCTGGTTTAACTGGCTTTTCTGCTGGTTTAACTGGCTTCTCTGCTGGTTTAACTGGCTTCTCTGCTGGTTTAACTGGCTTCTCTACCTGTTCTTTAACTAAAGATACTGTTATATTAGTATCAGTATTTCCCATTATTGTTGGTAATTCTGATACTACTTTACCATTAACCATTATTTTTTCAATTTTATATCCTTTTAATATTGTTGGATATTTAATAGCTGAACCATCAAAAGCTGTTCCTTTTCCTGTTTGAACTGTACCATTTGAATAATTAAATGTGATATCAATTTTATGAGCTAATTCAACATTAATAACAATATTTGTATCTTCTGTTCCTATATTTTCAGGATATTTATTACCTTTTGATACTTTACCATTTACAATTACATTTACAATTTTTGCTTGTGGAATTGTTGGCATATTAACCTTTGTTCCTGCGATTCCTGTTGTTACTTTTTGTTCAATAGTTTTTCCATTTTCCATCACAGTAACTGTTGTTTTATACTCATTTGCTTTATATACATACTGTATAACTTCATTCTCATTAGATAACTTTGTTGGAAGCTTAAAAGTATCTTTATTTACTTCTTTTCCATTAACTAAAATCTTCTCTAAAGTATATCCTTTTTGTGATGGAACTTCTTTTAGTCCCTGGATCTCTGATCCCACTTCACCAATTCCATTTTCTGAGAATAAAACTTTTCCAGCTTCATTTACTGCTTCTACTGTTAATTTAACACTCTTAGCAACTGGTGCTTCATAAGTAATTACTATTGTTTCATTTTTTGATCCTAATTTAGTTGGTTGAGAATTTACTTTTTTCCCATCTACAGTAATTGATTTAATTTTATAATTTTTAGGAACTGTAGCATATTTTATTTGTGATCCTTCTATTCCTGTTGTAGTTGAACTTCCTAAATCTTTTCCATTTGCATCAACATATTTAACTGTTGCTGTATGAGGCATTTCAACATTAATTACTATTATTGTATCTTTATCAGTTATTTGTGATGGATACTCATTATTTTTTGCAACAACACCATTTACCTCAATATTTACAAGTTTTGCTCCTGTTGGAATGCTAGGTACCTCAACTTGTGTACCTATTTTGCCAGTAGTAGTTTTTGTTGCTACTATATTTCCTGCTTCATCTTTTATTTCTACTGTTGTTTTATAAGTATTAGACTTAAAAACATATTGAATATTTTCTGTTTGACTTGGAAGTTTTGTAGGTAATTTAAATGTATTCATATCAACAGATTTTCCATTGACTTTAATTCCTGCTAATGTATATCCCTCTACATTTGGAACTTTTAATCCATCAATATTAGCACCTGCAGGTCCTTGTGTTGATTCAGTTTGTAAAACTTGCCCATTTTCATTCACTGCTTCTACTGTTAATTTAACTTTTTCAGTTGGTTTTACATCTGGCTTACTTGGTTTTACATCAGGTGTACTTGGTTTTACATCTGGCTTACTTGGTTTTACATCTGGCTTACTTGGCTTTACATCAGGTGTATTTGGTTTTACATCTGGCTTACTTGGTTTTACTGGTGTTGTTCCTTTTCTAGTTAAATTAACAACAATATAATTTGTTGTTGTTATAGATTGTTTTATATTTCCTAAAACAGTTATTATTCCATTATTATAATTTACTGATGTATATGTTTCTCCATTTATTTCAACTGATTCTATTTCAAAATGATTTAATAAATTTTTTTGTTTTGTAAAATCTAATGTTGCCTTTGTTGTAGTAATTTTTGTATCTGGACCTGGATTAGCTGTTAGTCTTCTTCCTCCACCTGGAAGTACAATTTGTCCACGTGATGTTTTAGGTTGGTTTACTGTTATAACTAATAATCCTGAACCTGTTTGATATTTAGTTGTTGCTAACTGTGCTTGTGTTAAAATACTTCCATTATATTCTATATTTAATATTTTATCTGCACTTGGAATATTAAGTCCTGAAATAATATCTCCTATAGGACTTCCTACTGCTCCACTTATTGTTTTACTTGTAACCTCTTGTCCTGATTCATTCTTAACTGTTACAGATATTTGTCCATTACTTTGAAACTCTTGGTTTGCATTTTTTTGTAAAGAATAATTTTGTGGTTCTACATTTTGATGCGTATTTATCATAATTTTCTCCTCTATTTCTGTTTTAGCTTTTGTTTTTACATATCTATATTGTATGTAATTTTATATTTTCAAATTCAAGATACTATCTTAATTATTAAATTAATTAAAATTATATTATGGAAAGTAGTTTTAAAATAAAACTACTTTCCACTAATATTAAATGATTATTTTTTTCTTCTGAATAAAACTGTTGCTATCGCTGAAATTCCTGCTAATAAACCTATTCCTAGACCTAAACCATCAGCATTTGTACTAGATAATCCTGTATCTGGTAGCTCATTTATAACAACTTTGTTATGATCATTTCCTACAACAACACTTGGTGTTACTGGTTTAACTGTTGTTGGCTCAACTGGTTTAACCGGTGTTGTTGGCTCAACTGGTTTAACTGGTGTTGTTGGCTCAGCTGGTTTAACTGGTGTTGTTGGCTCAACTACATTTTTAGTTATTGTATAAACTATTTTTGTTGTTCCATCAGTTAATTTTAATCCATCAACAGACTTAACTGCTACTCCATTAACTGTTATTTGTGATATATGATATCCTTTTGGTGCTGTTATTGTATCACCTGTAACATCTGTTCCTACATTTCCACTACATACTTCATGCTCTGGTGTTATTACTTCACCTGTACTTGTTACAACTTTAACTGTTGCATTTCCTGTTTGTACTTGTGGTTTTGTTGGTTCTGTAGGTTTTACTGGCTCTGAATCTTTAGCCACTGTATATATTATTTCTGTTGTTCCATTAGCTAAAGTTATTTTTGATATTGAAACATTACCTTGTGAAACTCCATTAATAGTTGTTCCTACTAAATGATATCCTTTAATTGGATTGAATCCTAAACCATTTGAAATCTCTGTTCCTACATCACCTGATGCAACTTCATGACTTGGTACTAATATTTGATTATCTGTTGTTATAACTTCAACTTTTACATTTCCTGTTTGCACTTGTGGCTTAACAGGTGTTTGATCTTTAGCAACTGTATAAACAATATTAGTAGTTCCATCTGTTAATGTTACTGATGATATTGAAGAAACTCCTTTTGATACTCCATCAACTGTTGTTCCTACTAAATGGTAGCCTTTTATTGGATTAAATTCTAATCCTTTTGAAATTGTAGTTCCTGCATCTCCTGATTGAGTTGTTGTTGGTACTAAAATTTCACCATTTTCTGTCTTAACTGTTACTGTAACTTTACCAGTTTTAACTGCTGGCTTAACTGGTGTTGCATCTTTTGCTACAACCCAAACTATATTAGTTGTTGAATTTTTAGGGAAATCAAGTCCTGCCACTTTGTCAGCAGTTGAATCATTTCCATCAACTGTAACTTTTACTAAATGATATCCTTTAATTGGAGTAAATCCAACATCACTAGCACTTACTTGTGTTCCTGTTGTTCCTTCTGTAGTTTTTGTTGGTACTAAAGTTTCTCCTGTTGTTGTTTGAACTGTTACTGAAACTTTACCTGTTGATTGAACTGGTTTAACTGGAGCTTCATTTTTCGCAACAATCCATACAACATTTTGTGTTCCGTCATTATATTTCATTGCTGGAACTTCAAATGCTCCTGTTGATGAAGCGCTTATTGTCTCTCCATTAACTTGTAACCCTACTACATGGTATCCTGGTTGATTTACATATGCTGTATCTCCAGCTGATATATTTGTATCAACAGTTCCACTATGTGTTGGTCCTGTATAAAGAACTTTACCATCTTGTGTTTGAACTGATACAACTACATTACCTGTCTTAGGTGCTACTGGTTTATTATTTGCTATATGATAAACAATATTAGCATCTCCATTTGGTATTGTTAAGTTTGGTATTGCTGATACTGGAACTGTTTTACCATTAACTGTTACTGATGTTATATGTGTTCCTTCTGGAGCTGTATAGTTTGTTCCTGTTGCAACTTCTCCTACATTTCCTGAATCAACTAAATGATTTTCTACTACTGTAGTTCCTGTTGTATCATTAACTACTTTAACATATACTTTTCCTGTTTTAGGTGCTACTGGAACTTTTTCTATTACATAATGAACTGTATGATCTCCATTTGTATCTGTAATTGCTGGTATATCTGTTGTTCCATTATTAGTTATTGGTGTTACGTCTTTACCATCTACAATTACTTTAACAATTTTATATCCTTTAGGTACTACAATTCCTGTTCCTGTTACTGTTTCACCTGCTGGTGTTGTTATTGTTTTAGGATTAAATCCTGGAACTTCTTTACCATCTGGTGTTGTCACAGTTACTTTTGTTGTATATTTCTTAACTGGATTTGGTGTTAAGTTATAAACAACATGTACATTGTTAGTTCCTAAAGTTTTTGGTACATTATATGAACCAATTTTGTCTGCTGGAACTTGCTCTGTTGTTGTTTTACCATCTGGTGTTGTTGTTATAACAGTTATTCCACTTATATGGTAACCTTTTGGTGCTACTATATTAGTAATTCCTGAATTTTCTCCTGTTATACCTTCTTTACCTGTTTGTGGTGCTACATATCCTGGCTCACCTGGTTTAACTGTCTTTCCATCTACTGTTGTTGTTACTGAATCATGTACAACTGGTGCTACCGGAACAATTATATGATTTATAGTTCCTTGCTCTGGTGTTCCTGTATTAACTACAATATTTCCATTTGCATCTGGTGTAACTGGTTTTCCGTTTATTGTTATTGGTGTTCCTGGTATTAATTTATATCCTTTTGGTACTACAATATGAATTACTACTTTTGACCCACCTGGAACTGTAGTTGTTGTTACTTTTGTTCCTGGAACAATATTTCCATCTGGTGTGTGGTATGTCACTGTTGTTGTACTCTCTGAATCTTTAGCTATTGTATAAACTATTTGTGTATTTCCTTCTACTACATCAGTTTTAGCTAAATCTCCTTGTGTTACTACATTAGCTTCTTTACCTGGCACTTGGATTGTTGTTTTTACTAAATGATATCCTTTTTGATATGCTGCTGGTAATGTTGGCTCTCCATAGTTTTCTATTTTTGATCCTACATTTGCAGTTTGTACTACTTTATCCTTAACTACCTCTGTTCCATTTACTGTTACAACTTTTACAGAAACTGTTCCTTTTGGTATTGGTTTTGCAAC
>JBOGAY010000085.1:0-11988 GCA_051655925.1 Sarcina sp.
TAAAAAATAGAGTAAAGGTTTAAATAACCTTTACTCTATTTTTCTTTATTAGATTTATTATTATCATCTTTTTTATGTTTTTTTTCAAATTTATTTAAAGCATTTTCCATTTCATCAATAGCTTTTTCTGATGAAGATCTTATTTTATTAGAGTTTTTATTCTGCTTATTTAGATTTTCCTCTATTTTATATTCAAATAAGAAGATAAAAGCTGCACCAAGAAGTGCTGCTAAAAAGTTTATTTCTACATTCTGATATATTATATCAATTACTAAAATAATAATTACTTTTGTTGGAATACAAACAAATACTTTTAATATAGATGTGGATTTTTTTGTTAAATTTCTAAGCATTGCAACTACCTTAACAAAAGAGTCGGTAAAAAGTTCTATGATAGTAGAACAGATACAAAAAATAAGCATAAAAATAAATAAAGCTTTTACAGATGTAAATTTTATACCAAGAAAAGAAAAAATACTAACACCAATAAAGCTATAAATTAAAAAAACAAGACCAAAAATAATTGTGCCTATAGTAAGGACGCCCAAAAAATCTGATAACTTCATTTTCATAAAAATACCCCTTAAATTTAGTTATAAATATAATTATACACAAATCTTTTATTGTATAAATTTAAATATATATTAATTTATTCAAGAAGAGTTCTTTATGTATTAATTTTCTTTTGAAATATTACATAAATAGAGAAAAATGTTAAAGGAATTTCATAGTAATATAAAAAAGATATTGAAAATATTAAGGTATAATTAATATAGAAATAGTTACGTTTTAAACTGAGGAGGAAAGATGAAGAAAAAATTTTTTGTGATACTAATGGGTCTTGGAATTATAGGAAGTTTTTCAGCTGGTATAGTAAAATCAAATGCAGTTGAAAAAAAAGAGATTACACAGAGCGAAAAAGATTTAAGAGAAGCAGAAAAGAAGGCATATGAAAAAGAACAAATGAGGGTAAAAGAGGAAGAAGAAAGAAAAAAAGAAGCAGACAAAATTAAAGAAATTGTTTTTGAAGAAGCAGGCGAATTTGCTGATAATATAGGATTTTATTATTATAATTTAGAAAGTGATGCAGAATATTCATTAAATCCAGATAAAGAATTTAGAGCAGCAAGCACAATAAAGTTACCACAAGCAATGTTAGTAATGGATGATGTACATAATGGTAAATTATCTTTTAATACTATGATGCAGTATGATAAAAAAAGTGATTATGAAGGTGGGACAGGCTCTTTACAATATAGAAAAAATTTAAGTAATATATCAATAGGAGAAGCTGTAAAATTATCTATAACGGTTTCTGACAATATAGCTTATAGAATGTTAAAGAGAAATATTAGTATGCCTGTTAAAGAGTATATAGAATCAACAACAGGAATAAAGACAATGGGAGATAATCAATTAACAGCTAGACAAGCTATGGAGCTTTTAAAGAGATTATATAAAAATCCAGATAATAATCCACATTATGACACTCTTATAGGGTATCTAAAAAATACAGTGTTTAATGATAGTTTTGATAAATATGTACCTGATGAAAATGTAGCACATAAAATAGGTTCTTATTATAGATATTATCACGATATAGGAATAGTTTATAGTGATGCAGATTATATTTTAGTTATTTATACAAAGGATGTTGGAGAACTACCAAAGGGTGCAAGTCTTGAAAAAGATAATATTTTATTAACAGATGTTGGTGCATTAGCAGAAGAAAAACAAGCTAAGATATCAAAAAGAATATATGAACTGCACAATCCTAAAGAGGAAAAAGATATAACAGGAAAAAAGAAAATGAATTAAAAATTAATAAAGAAGAAAAGTAGTTGCACAACTACTTTTTCTTTTTAAATCAATTCTTTTTAAATGATTTTTTATTAAATTTTTTAAGAAAAATTTCAATCAGTAGAGAGGCATAATAAAGTAAATTTGCAGTTACAAGTATGGTTGCAAAAACAGCTACAAGCAAAGCAAAATTTTTAATGTCAAAGTACAATAACATAAAAATCACCTCTTATATAAATTTTCTTAATACATAATATTCAATTTGTATAAAAAGGTTTACATGATTTCGAAAAAATCAAGAAAAAGAGAATCACTATCATTTATTTTATCAATAAGATTATGTAAATCAACTTCATTTCTAAGTTTAATTTTAAAATTAAATATATTAAAATTTTCATTTTTTTCAATTCTAGAAGAAAGGATTACATTTTTTTCTGTACTTAAATATTCTTTAATAGCAAAGTAATTTGAATGTTCAGTCTTAAATTGTATTTCTATATGTAGTGTATAAAATTTTTTATAAAGT
Source organism: Sarcina sp. (assembly GCA_051655925.1). GTDB lineage: Bacteria > Bacillota > Clostridia > Clostridiales > Clostridiaceae > Sarcina. The sequence goes on from JBOGAY010000085.1 coordinate 2,327, forward strand.
TTATTTAAAACTTCAAATACTATAATCATAAAAATAGTAAAAGTTATTGCAAGTGTGTAAAGTCCAGCACCTATAGAAAGACCTATAGCAGCTACCCCCCATAGACCAGCAGCTGTAGATAATCCTTTAATTGAACCATGCTCTTTGAAAATAACTCCAGCTCCTAAAAAGCCAATTCCAGAAACTACTTGTGCAGCTATACGACTAGGATCAACTCTTATATTTGCTTGTATAATTTCAAAAAAACCATATTGAGAGACAATCATAATAAGAGCAGAACCGCTACCGACAAGTATATGTGTTCTAAGACCTGCATCTTTTGAACGAAATTCTCTTTCATAGCCAATTAATCCAGATAAAATAGCAGCAAGAACTAATCGAAATAAAAATTCAAAATATAAAGTGTAATTGTCAAAAACATAAAAACTTTTTAGCATCTTTATCCTCCACAATAAAATATTTATTATATAATAGTAGTTTGGATATTATCAGTGAAAATAATTCAGAAGAGGCTAAAATGGAAGATAATAATTATATTAAATACTTTATTATTTTATAAATTTGTTTTAATATATATTATGGTAACTTACTTAAAGTAGTTATCAGTGAAAAATTATAATTAAAGTTATATAGATTGAAAGGAATTGTTGAAATATCATGATAAATTTAGAATATAAAGAATTATCACCAGTTAAAGCTAAAGAAAATTTAGATTCAAATGCAGATATTTTTCTTGTTGATGTAAGAGAAATAGAAGAGTATAATATGGGGCATATTGAAGGTGCTGAGCTTATACCTCTTGGGGAAGTTGAGGATGCATTTAAAGATATGGATATAGACAAAGAACAAACAATATATGTTTATTGTAGAAGTGGACAAAGAAGTGCAGTAGCACAACAAGTTATAACAAGTCTTGGATTTAAAGATGTTTATAATATTGGTGGAGTTCTTCAATGGCCATTTGAACTTGTTCACTAATATAGAAAAATGGACTGCAGTATAAAGAGATATTAATTCATTCATACTGCAGTCTTTTATAATTTTTATTATTAGTTAATATTTAAAAGCAAATTTAAAAAAAGAGCAGAAAAATCTGCTCTTTTTATTTTGAAATTTATTTTTAAAATTATAATATTCTTCTAGCACCAGAGATATCTTGAATATGCCATGAAGAGATTAATACATTTCCACCTGGTTTAGGAGCAGCAATATACTCCCCACCTCCTATGTAGATAGCTACATGATAAGGTGCGTTTGCAGGTCCCCAGAATATTAAATCTCCAGGTTGTAAATCACTTACATTTGTAGAAACAGGAGTTCCATCATTTATTTGACTATATGTATCATCTCCTAATTGGTATCCAAAGTGAGCGTATACATAATGTGTTAAACCAGAACAGTCAAATGCATTTGGCCCAAGAGCTCCCCATACATATGGTGCACCAAGACAAGTCATAGCGTATGAAACAACATCTTCTCCTGTTACAGAACCGTTACTAGGATCTGCTGAGCTAGAACTAGCTGCTGGAGCCTGTTTAGCTGGAGCTTGTACACTATTAGTTGTTGTTGAGTTACTAGTAGCAGGAGTTGTATTAGTATTAGTAGTTACCGCTGAACTAGTAGTATTTGTTGTTGGTGCTGGTGTTGTATTAGTAGTAGTTGTGCTTGAACTTGCTTTTGGTGCTGGAGCTACCTTAGCAGGAGTAGCTTTAGTAGTATCTGCTTTAGCAGGAGCTACTGTTGCATTTTGCTTAACTTGTTCAAGTTTAGTTTGACTACTATCAAGAGCTGTATTAACTTGAGATTTTATGCTTGCATCTCCAGTTGTACTAGCTATATGTTTTAAAGCTGTAACAGCATTATCAACTTGAGCTTGTGTTGTTGCTTCTTGAAGTAATTTTATAGAAGCTGTTGCAGTTGCTTGAGCTTGCTCAAGTTGAGATTGCTGATAAGCAACATTACTTTGCATTTTAGTTAATAGTGATTCAGCAGTTGCTTTTTTTGCATTTAATGATGTTAATTTTGCTTCATTTGAAGCTTTAAGATCATTAAGAGTTTTTTGTGTTGCATCCATTGAATTTTTAGCATTAAGAGTTTTCTCTGTTGCTTGGTGGTCAAGTTGCATAAGTTTATTTAATGCATAAAGTCTTGAAATAACTTGTCCAAGATTTTTTGATGTAAGGATTACAGGAAGTACACCTATATTATTATCATTTTGATAAATAGATTTAATTCTTGCAGCTTCCGCTTTTAAATCTGCTTGATATTCAGCTGTGAAGACTTTTAAATTTTGTTCATTATTATTAATTTGCACATTATTTTCATTTATTTGTCTAGTTAAATTAGAAATCTCATTACTAATTTGCTCTAAATTAGTTTGAGCTGAGGCTAATTGTGCTTGAGCATCTTTGAAAGCTTTTTGTTGAGTTGCAACATTAGCTTTTGAAGCTTCCACATTAGCTTTTGCCGTAGTAGTACTCGGTGTAGCTGGTGCTGCAACTGCAGCTGTGCTAATCCCTGTTAACATACTTAGTGTTAATAAGCACGTGATTGCTGTCTTCTTCATAATAAATTACTATAAACAGGAGCTTGTCCTATTTATATTTCCTCCTTATTGTTTATTATATTTAAAGTCTTTATAAACTTTATTAATATTTTTAAACATTTGTGTATATAAATATAACGTCTATAATTATACACATTTTTTCACATAAAGTCTACTTTTAGAATTAAATTATGGATAAAAAGTCAATAACATGTTCTAAATTTTAATAAAATTTATTCAATATGTTAATAAAATATTCAAAATTATCAATGTATTGAGTGGTTAATTTAATTTTAAAAAAATAGCAATATTACATTATTCATTAACTTTATATATGGTATAATATAACTATAAATAAAAAATTATTAGATATAAAGACACGTTATGACTATATTATTAAAATGACAGGAGGCGAATTTTTATGTCAGGTATTTTGAATTTACAAAAAAATGATATTTTAGATTTAACAAAAAAAGATCCATCACTTGATAATATTCAACTTGGTGCTGGATGGGATGTTGCTAAAAAAGGCTTTTTTGGATTTGGTCAAAAAGATTTTGATTTAGATTTAGTCGCATTATTATTAGATGCACAAGGTAAGCTGGTTTCAAAAGAAAGTTTAATATATTATGGAAATATGAGACAACAAGGAATAATGTTACATGGTGATAATAGAACTGGTGTAGGAGATGGGGATGATGAAATAATTTCTGTTTCATTAAATACTTTACCAAAAACGTGTAATAAAGTTATTTTTGCGATTACTATATATGATGCTATGAATAGAAAGCAAAGTTTTAATCAAGTAAAAAATGCTTATATAAGATTATTAGACGAAGATAAAGGAAAAAAAGAAATATGTAGATTTGATTTATCAACTAGTGATGGTGATAATACATCATTAATATTTGCTGAGTTGTACAGAGAGAATAAAAGTTGGCAATTTAAAGCAGTTGGAGAATTAGTTAATTTAGATATACAAGGACTAGTTAAAAAATTTATATAGAGGTGAATTATAATGGCAATTAATTTAGGTGGAAATTTTCAAGGTATGGGAAATGCAAATAATGGAGGAAATCAAGGAACAGCACCAATTTTAAATCTTCAAAAAAATGATATTTTAGATTTAACAAAAAGAAATCCAGGACTAAAAAAAGTGACAGTTGGAGCAGGATGGGATATTTCAGTAGGTGGTGCAGATTTTGATCTTGATATTGCAGCATTTTTATTAGATGCAAATAATAAATTTAATGATGTGTCAAACGTTATATTTTTTAACAATAAGAGCGGAAGAGGAATTACTTTAGGTGGAGATAATAGAACAGGTGCAGGAACTGGAGATGATGAAGTAATTCAAATCAATTTAGATGAAATTGATCCAAGTAGACAGAAAATAGTATTTGTAGTTACAATACATGGAGCACAACAAAAAAGACAAACATTTGGAATGATAAATAATTCATATGTAAGACTTTTAGATGATGAAAGTGCTGGAAAAGAAATATGTAGATTTAATTTAAAAGAAGATGGTTCAACAGCAACATCAGTAGTATTTGCAGAGCTTTACAGAGAAGGTATGGAGTGGCAATTTAAAGCACTTGGAGAAGGTAAACTTGCAGATTTAAATGGTGTTTTAGCAATGTATCAATAATATAAACAAAGAAATGGATATATCAAAATTTGATATATCCATTTTTTGTTTAATTTTCATTTTGTATTGAATTTGAAACTGTTTTATAAGAAATTATTTTACCATTTGATACTGTGATTTCTAAGTATTCATTATTTATTGATAATGAATCTTTTAAATCCCAATAATAACTAGTACTATTATAATTTTCGGTTTGATAATCTTCAGAACCTAAAAGATTAAAAAGCTCATTTGAGGACATGCCTATTAGATGATAAGTTTTTTCAAGGTTATCAACTGATTCATATCTTAATTTTGGGACACTTTCCCAGTTTGATGTGCTAAATTTACTAATATAAATATTGCTTTCGGATGTTAAAAATGGAATTATACTAATAGAAATACCAAATAGTAAGATTAGTGAAAAACAAACTTTAAGAATTATATTTTTTCTTTTTAGAAAAATAAACTCAATGAAAATTATAATTATAGCTAATAATAAAGGAAAAAATGCTATGAAATATAGTGCATGAACAAATAGCCAATTAAGTCCACTAACACCATTTTTCATAAATGTTGATGTCGAATTACTATAAGGAGGAAACTCCCAATAAGTTAATAGAAACCAAAATAAAGCCATTATGCAAAGTAAAACAAAGCTTAGTATTGATAGGCTTGTTGTAATAGTCTTATTTATTTTACTCATGATATTCCTTTCAAGTATGTAAATACTAGATATAAATTTATGTTTTATTATGTTAATATTATACAATGAGTTAAATATTAATAAAAAGTAAAGAAAATGACTAAAATCTTGAAAAAGTGTATTTGAAGTAGTAAATAAATAAAATTAATAATTATATTAAACCAAATAGATAAATAAATGGAAAAAAAACTAAAATTTATATAAATAAAAAACTACAAATATTCACAAATATTTGTAGCTTTTATTTATTAATCTTCTTTAATTTCTTCAATATTACCATTTTCATCAACAGAAAATTTCATTAAAACAGTACCATCTTCATTAGTTTTAGTACAAATTATCATATCTTTTCCGTTAACTTTTATTTTTTTAGATTCATAAACAAATCTTTGACCATTTTTATAAGTTTCACAAGATCCTTCCCATGTTGGAAAATCAGGAGCATTTTTAGCAAAATTACTGTCAGCTAAAATTGGAATAATTTCTTTTTTTAAAAGTGGTTTTACAGGCAAATCTCTATCAATAAAATCTAAATATTCTGTAGCTTGTTTAATTTGCATTTTCTCTATCTCGCTATAATAACTATTTGCATTTTCAGCTGCTTCACGGAAGTTTTCAGGAAATAGGCTTTCTATAGTATATTCATTTGTAGTTGGATTTACCTCACGATAATCAATTTCTGTATATCTACCATTATCAGGATTGACTTGATAAGAAATAACTGTAGGTATAGTAGCTGTTTTACTAATACAAGTAAAAGTTTCATTTTGAATACCATAATTACTTATAGCTGCAATTATATAAGCATTTAATATATTATTTTCAATAGTTGTTCCAAGCAATATATGCCCTTCAGTACTAAGTTCAGAAGAATCAAGTCTTTCTGTAGTTTTTAAAATTGACTTGCTAATTGCTTTGTCTAAAAGATCTATATTTATATCGTTTTCTTTCATTTTAAATTTTTCTTCAATTTTAATTTTTTGTGTAACTTCTTCTTTTACACTTGCACCACATGCTATAAACATAGAGGATAGTAATATGAGAGAAAGAAATAATGTAAGCGTTTTATTTTTCATATGAAAAACCCCCTAATCACCAAATTATAGCAATATTATACACTTATATTTACTATGACGGGTATAATATTTTAGAATCTTAATTTAAAAGTAATATTTTGTTAGAAAGATTAAAATTAATTTATTTATAAGAGGTTTTTACAAGTTTTTAATGTAAAAATATGGTAATATAATATTTGTGTTGAATTAATGAATTATAGGGAGGATTTTATGTTTAGAAGGAAAGAGAGAAGTGTAAAAATAAAAAAAGAAAAAAAGGGTTTTTTCAAGAAAAAGGAAAAAAAGAATGTTTTAAATGGTCAAAATTCGCATAATCAGAATTTACATATAAATGAGCAAGTTTTAAAAAATCAAATTAAAAATGAACTTATAAAAGAGGTAAACTCTGCATTTATTATAAATCTTAGAAATGAAATAAAAAAAGATTTAAAAAAAGAGATGATGTCTCAAATAAATATAGAAGTTTTAAACTCTATTAAAAATGGATTGAAAGAAAAAGTAAAAAAAGAAATTAGAATAGAGTTAAAAGAAGAAATAAGAAAAGATATATTATTAGAGTTACAAATAAAAGAGACGAGAGAAAAAAATTTAAGAGAAAAATTGACTAGAACTAATAAAAAATCAAATGATATACATATTAATGTTAGTGATGAAGATTTAATTAGGCATTTTTTAGCCTCAGAAGATTTTAAGGAAGTAGTGAATAAACAAAAAGGTTTAGAAAAGTCATTGATACTTGAAATAAAAAAAGAAGAGCCGCAAATAAGAGAGAAGTTAGTAGATCTAGAGAAGAAAAGTAGACAAAATGATGTAAAAGTAGAAGCTGCAATAACAAGAACAGAAGTTATGTGTGATGATAGTACTACACAACTAGGTTTAGATAGAACACAGTTTGATATGGCAAGATATGAGGATGATGATATGTTTTTTGAAGAGGAAGAAGTAAACTCTATAGAAGCTGTGGATAGTAGTTTTAAAGATAGTCTTAAAGCATTTGCAAAAGAGCAAGGAGCAAATATAAAAAAAGCAGGTAGTGATATAAAGACTATAAGCCAAAAAGGTTATGAAATAAGTAAAGAGGAATTAGAAAGACTAAAAAATAGTGAAGCATTTAAAAATTATGTAAAAAAAATAAAGGAACTAAAAAATTAATTTAAATGCAAAAAGAGAGACAATTAAAAATTATAATTGTTTCTCTTTTTAATATTTATACAATTAATCTAATCTTATATGACAATATCCATTAGGATTTTTAACTAAGTATTTTTGATGATAATCTTCTGCTCTAAAATATCTCTCTAAAGGTTTTACTTCAGTAACAATTTTTTTCTCGTATTTTTTTTGTTCCTTTTCAATACTTAGATCAATTGTAGCAATATCTATTGGATCAAAATAATAAATACCAGTTCTATATTGACTTCCGACATCATTTCCTTGTTTATTTAAAGAAGTTGGATTTATGATTGTCCAAAATTTATCAAGAAGCTCTTCAAAACTAATTATATTTTCATCAAATACTACTTTACAAGCCTCAGCATAATTTGTATTTCCATGGCAAATTGATTCGTATGTTGGATGATCAGTTCTACCATTTACATAGCAAACTTCAGTTTCGATAACTCCATCTAATCTTCTGAAAAATTCTTCAACTCCCCAAAAACAACCGCCTGCAAGAACTATTTCTTTCATAATTAAACACCTCTTTTCTTAAAAGTAAAGTACACTTAAGGTACATAATTTATTATACCTTAAAAATTAGTATTTATTAAAGGGTTTGAAATCTATACTTTAGATGTAGTTTATATGAAGAAAGTTTCAAGAATATTACAAAAGCTAAAAGAAAATATTAAGAATATCTTATAAAATGATTATTTTTAATATGGTAAGTGATATTGAATAACTTTTACTGATATAATTAAAATGAAAAGAAAATAAGTTGAAAATGGCTAAACAATAACAATTGATAAAAGGTAAAAAAATAAAAATAAGTTAAGTATTTATATAAAATAATAAGATATAATTGATGTGAATAGATATATTAAGGAAAAATAAGAGATTTAAAGCTAAACTTAACTAAAAGGATTTAATTAAAGACTTTTAATACTTTTATGAGATTTTTATTGTATGTGAAGTTCTATATAATTAAAATATAGCAAGAAATTAGCTAATAAGAAATTAAATAAAAAATTAAGGAGATGACAACATGAGTAAAGGAGCATTTAAGAATTTTACATTTAAAAATTTAAGCTTCAAAAATAAAGTTGTTATGGCACCAGAATCAAGTAATAGTGCAAATGAAGAAGGATTTGCATCAGAGTTTCATTATAATCATTATGATAGTAAAGCTCTTAATGGAGTAGGAACAGTGGTTGTAGAGGCTACTGCAGTAAGTAAAGACGGAAGAGAATCACAAAAAGATCTTGGAATCTGGAGTGATAAACATATAAAAGGATTAAAAAAAATAGCAAGTTCTATTAAGAAGAAAGAGTCAGTAGCAGGGATACAGCTATATCATTCAGGAAAAATGGGACAAGCTATTATAAGTGAAGAAAGAATAAAAGAAAAAGATTTTTCTATTAAAGAGATTAAAAATATAGTTAAAGCATTCAAAAAAGCAACTAAAAGAGCTTTAAAAGCAGGCTTTGATTTTGTTGAAATAAATGGTGACCTTATAACAGAATTTTTATCAAAAGATATAAATAAACGAAGTGATGTTTATGGTGGAAAGTTTGAAAATAGAGTAAGAATATTAAAAGAAATAGTCAAAGCGATAAGAGCAGTTTTACCGAAAGAAAAAGTATTAGCAGTGAGATTATCAGCAGATCTTTATGAGACAAAAAAAGATAAAATAGAGTTAACAAAACTTATAAAATTGCTTAGAGAAGAAGGGGTTGACCTTGTTAATTTAAGCACAGAAAATGAAAAAGAAATAGAACATGCAACTTTAGAAAAAGTCAAATATAAAGAAGCTATAAAAGAACTTCCAGTTGTAGAAGGTGGTTTAATTAATATTCCTTTTGATGATACGGATATTTTAAATACAAAGCATGGATTAGCATTTTTAGGACAAGCTGTTTTAAGAGATAGTTATTGGATAATAAATGAAATGAAAAGTTTTGTAGAGACAACAACTAAATATTCAGTTTTAAGATAACGCTAAATAGGCGTTATCTTTTTTTATTATAATGAAATAAAAAAATGAGTACTATAAAAGTACCCATCCTTGTTGACCTTGTACAGTAACAAGATACATATACTTATTTTTTGAAACTTTGAGCATCTCACTTGCGACAGCATTTATAGGAGTATTAGTTGAAACTATTTCCTGTGAATATTGTGAAGGATAATAATAAAGTTTTGTGTTAGCAGGTAGAGCTATTTTTTGATTTGTAGTTTCAAACATAGTTGGTTTTAAATTATATTTTACCGTTGGAGCACTTGCATTTATAAATCCATTATCAGTAACACCGTCAGAATCGATTATTGAGTAAATATAAGGTGCGCTTTTACTAAATGAATTATCTTTATATAATTCTGTTGAATTTTCTTGGTTTGGAATAATATCACTATTTACAGTAGGTATTTGGTTACATACTCCACTACCATTTACTAAGAATTGTATAAATGTTTGATTATTTTTAGTAATAGTAAGATAACTACTCCCAGCAGGTATTGTATAATGACCATTTGTAATTGCTGTATCTG
>JBOGAY010000086.1:0-10708 GCA_051655925.1 Sarcina sp.
AGCTTTTAGAAGTTCTTGCAAACAATGGTGTATTTAAATCAAAAGGTGAGGGAAGAAGACTTATTCAGCAAGGTGGAGTATCAGTAAATGATGTAAAACTTGAAAATGATAAAAAAGTTATAGAAATGTCTGATTTTAAAGATGATATGATTCTTGTTAAAAGAGGAAAGAAAAAATTCTATAAGATTGTAATTAAGTAATTAGATTAGAAGAGATAAGAAATTATCTCTTCTTTTTGTATTAAAAAGAAATTTATGTCTTATAAATGTAATAAATTGGAGTTATAATAATCTAAGGTTTTAAGCATTTTACGAAAGAGAAAATAAGGGAGGGTGATTAGTTTTGTTACAAGAATCAAAAGGGCTTAGTCTACCAAAATATATATTTATTGCATTTGCAATTGTAGTAGTTATAGGATATTTCTTTTTACCAAATCAAGTTGCAGTACAATTATCTACTTTTGGTGGAATAAATACTATGCAAAAGTTAGTATATTCAATTTTAATTTTAGTAATTGGAGCAATTTGTGCATTCTTTGCGAAAGAAAAAAGAGCAACAATAGCTGTTGGAATAGTATTTATATTAAATTTAGTAGTATTAGCAGTAAATTTAATTAAATAAGAATAAGAGAGTTTTCTAACTTAAAGAAAGCTCTCTTATTTTTTATATAATAATTTAATATTTGTTTGAAATTTTCGATACTTAAAATAAAGTATTTTATAAAAGGAATATAGTGTAGACTACTTGATATTAAAAGTGAGGAAAAGTTATGAGAGATTTCATGAGTATAAATTCAATACCTAAAATACACGAGCCTAGAAAGCTTTCAGAAGCTGTTGATTTTAAAAGGGGAGAAAGGTTTGAGGGAACTATAAAATCAGTTTCAACAGACTCAGATAGTGTTAATTTAAAGCTTAAAGATGGTACACAGATTAGTGCAAAGCTTGAGGGTTCATTAAAAGATGTTATAGATGGATTGACTAAGTTCGAAGTAGTAGGATTTGAGAGAGGACAGATAAAGATTAAAGTTGTGAATGATGATATACATAAGCAACATTTAAAAACTCTAAATGATTCACTTGAGTTACTTTTAAATAAGTTTGGGCTTGAACAAGATAAAAAGCAAGTTTTAGAAAAGATGTTGAAGTTTAATATTTCAATAACAAAAGAAAATGTTGAATATTTAAATACATTAACAGAGTTTAGAGATAAGGCGATTACTAATTCTAAAGATATCAAGGGATTTATTGATAGTTATATAGCATCAAAAGGAAATGAGATATTACTAGAACAAAAACAAACAGTAGAAGGTAAATTAAATGAATTCTTTAAAAGTTTTAGTGGAATGTCAGATAATGATATTTTGTTTTTTTTAGAAAATGATATGACTTTGAATACAGAAAATATAAAAGCTTTTAGTAGTGTAATTAAAGAGGATAGTAATATTTTTAAAGAATTAAAAAATGCAATTGTGGATGTTAAGACTTTAGAAAATAATATAAATGTTAATAGTGAAACTAAAACAATAAATGAAGAAGGTTTAAAAGATAGCAGTTTAACTTCAATAAAAAATAGTAATAGCCTTATGAGTGAAGAAATTTTAATAAGAAGTTTAAATGATAATAATAGTGATAATATTAAAGAAATAAATAAAAATGATATAGATATAAGTAATAATTTAAAAAAAGTTGAAGAGCAAATAAAGAATGTAAAAAATGAATTTAAAAGTTTAAATGATTTGGGAATAGATATTTTGAAAAATAATGACTCAAAAGAGGTACTAAAGAGTTTAGCAAGTAATCTTAAAGAAATATCAAAAGAAATTCGAGTATCAGAGAAGTTAACTACCGTTTTAGATAAGGTTATTAAAAATTTTGATAGCCTTGATAAAAGTAGTATGGATAGTTTGAAAAATATTTTTGAATTTGCAAAGAAGGAATGTATTAAATTAGATCAAGATTTTACTGTAGTAGCAAAAGAAAAGCTTGGAGATAATATAGCAAATGCAGATAAGCAAATAAAGGAACTAGATCTATTTTTAAAAGATTTTAAAGAAGTTAAAATGGGGCTTACAGATAAGCAAGAGCAGATGAAAGAGGCAATTAAAATATTAGTAGATAAAGTAGCGTCTAGTAATGAAGGAACTTCACAGATGGTTATGGGAGTTTTAAGAGATAAAATTGCTGATTTTAAAATGTTCAATGATTTAAGTAATGAATATTATTATTTAGATGTACCGCTTAATATGAAAGATCAAGAATATCCTTGTAAGCTTATCATTAAGGATGATAGAAAAGATGGAAAAAAACTTGATGAAAAGAATATAAAACTTGTAGTAAGCGTGAAGACTGTAAGTATAGGAAATGTTGATGCTTTAATTAATTTAAGTGATAAAAATATAAAAATAGAACTTAAAGTTCTAAAACAAAATATGAATTTATTAGAAAAAAATAAGAATACCTTACATAAAGCACTTGAACAATTAAGCTTTATGCCTTATATTTTTGTTAGTGAGAAAAAAGAAATAGTTGAAAGTAGCATTTCAGATTTTAGAGAGTTCTTTAGTGATGGAAATACTTTAGCTCTTGATAAAAAGGTTTAGGGGGAGATTATGAATCAGAGAAAAAAGGCAGCAGCTTTAAAGTATAAAGAAAATTTTGATACACCTGTTGTCTGTGCACATGGGATGGGGCTTATTGCAGATAAAATAATTGAAGAAGCAAATATCAATGATGTACCTGTGGTTTATAATAAAGAACTTACAGACCTTCTTTGTAATGTTGATGTAGGGGATGAGATTCCCTACGAAGTTTATGATGCAGTTGCTAGTGTAATTGCATATATAACAGAACTTGATACTAAAACTAAATAGAAGAAAGGGTGAGAGTATATGGCATTATATGCTATTTCAGATTTACATCTTGCTTTAAATGTTGATAAACCTATGGGGATTTTTGGACCAAAGTGGGAAAATCATCATGAAAAAATAAAAGAAAATTGGCTTAGAGTTGTGAAAGAAGAGGATACTGTTTTAATTGGTGGAGATATTTCATGGTCAATGCTTCAAGAGGAAAGTAAAGAAGATCTTGAATGGATACACAATCTTCCAGGGAGAAAAATTTTGATTAGAGGAAATCATGATTATTGGTGGACTAGTATAACAAAACTTAATTCTTTATATGATGATATGGACTTTATACAAAATAATTTTTTTGAGCATGAAGAGTATGCTATTTGTGGAACTAGAGGATGGATTGTAGAAGGAACAGAAAGAAAGTTTACTGAACATGATAAAAAAATATTTGAGAGAGAAAAAATAAGACTTAAATTATCTTTAGATATGGCAAAGAAAAAAGGTTACGAAAAAATTATAGTAATGATTCATTATCCACCTACAAGTGAAACTTTAAAAGATTCAGATTTTACACAAATATTTAAGGAGTATGGTGTAGAAACTGTGATTTATGGGCATTTACATAATGCAAATCCAAGTTGGGTTCTTAATGGTGAAAGAGATGAGATAAACTATCTTTTGACTAGTTGTGATTTTATAAATTTTGAACCGATTAAAATATTAGATTAAAAAATGACGTACTTAAATTAAATTTTAAGTATGTTATTTTTTTTATTAATAAATAAAATGTAATTATTTACATTAATTGGTATATATAAGTATAATTAAAGTAAAATTAGTAATTTTAATATTCATTTATAATATACAAGGGGGAATTTATATTGAAAATTAAAAAGATAGTTGCTTTAGCAGTTTTAGCAGCAAGTATTTCAAATGTTATACCAGTGTATGCAACAATACAAGAAAATATTGGAATAGCTGCAATTGAACAAAGCGTAAAAAGGGAATCAAAATTCGGCGTTGGACAAGGAGTTGTATGGCCTGAACAAGTAAACGCACCTTATGCAGATATGGTTGCTTGGATAAATAATCCAGAATATTCAAGTAATGGTGCGATAGATCTTGCTACAGTTTCAGCAAAAACAGGAATTAAATATTTTAACTTAGGTTTTATTCAATCAACAGGTCAAGGAATTAAGGATGGTAAAGTTGATTGGGGCTGGGGAGGTTATTCTGTTTTAAGTGAAAATCAGAAAGACAATAGCCAATATAAAGGAATTAAAAATTCTATAAAAGGCCTTAGAGATATTGGGGGAGATGTAACAATTTCTTTTGGGGGACTTAATGGAGTTCCTTTTTGGCAAGTTACTCAAGATGTAGATGTTCTTTATAACACATATTTAGATATAGTTGAAGGGTATGGTTTAACTAGACTTGATTTAGATATAGAAGGTGGATCTCAGGATAAAGAGAAAAATAGAGCAAATGCAAAAGCTATTAAAAAGTTACAAGATAAAACAGAGGTAGATGTAGTTCTAACATTACCAGTTTTACCAGATGGATTAACATCAGTGCAAATGAATGTTTTAGAAGTTTATCTTGCTGAAGGGGTTGATGTAGAGTGTGTGAATATTATGACTATGTGTTATGGTAATTCAACTCTTGCACCTGGTGAAAACTATGGAACAGCATCACTTAGAGCTGTTGATAGTACAATGAAACAAGTTCAACAATATTATAAAAAATATCAAAATATAGATTTAACAGAGGCTCAAGCTTACAGAAAAATAGGAACAACACCATCGATTGGATTTGAAGGTAGTGGACATCCTGTATTTACAACAGAGTGGACAAAGCTTGTAGTTGATCATGCTATTGATAGAGGAATAGGAATGACATCGTGTTGGTCTATTAATAGAGATGCGAAACTTGATAATAATCCAGGCGTTAATAATCAATTTGAATTTGCTAATATATTTAAAAATTTTGGAACAATTGAACCAGGGAATCCAGATCCTGAAGTAGATCAAAAACCAGTTTTAAGTGGAATTACAGATGAAACTATAAAAATTGGAGAAAGTTTTAATCCGTTACAAGGGGTAACTGCTAACGATAAGGAAGATGGAAATATTACATCTAAAATAAAAGTTGCAGGGAATGTTGATACAAATAAAGCAGGAAAGTATACATTAACTTATAGTGTTACAGACAGTAAGGGACAAACAACAACAGCACAGAGGGTTATAACAGTACAGGCTAGTATTCCGGATATAGAAAACAGTTTTGATTTTTACTTTGCTATAACTAGTGACTGGGGAAGTGGGGCTAATTATAAGATAAAAGTTAAAAATAATACTGGAAAAGATATAACAAGTGGTTGGGAAGTAGAATTTAATTTTGATAAAAAAATTGATTCAGCATGGAGTTGTGATTTTAGCAGTAGTGGAAATTCATATAAATTTAAAAGTCCAAGTTGGCAGGGAACATGGAAAAATGGTGATACTATAGAGATTGCAGGTTCATGTGTTGGTGGAATAGGAAATGCTAAGCCTACTAATGTAATAGTTAATGGAGTAGCCGTAGATGGAGAGATAGTAAATCCACCAGTAGATCCAGAAGTAAATCAAAAACCAACACTTAGTGGAGTTTTAGACAAAACTATAAAGGTAGGAGAAAAATTCAATCCGTTAGATGGAATAAAAGCTAACGACAAAGAAGATGGAGATTTAACATCAAAAATAAAAGTTACAGGAAATGTTGATACGAGTAAAGTTGGGAAGTATACTTTGAATTATAGTGTTACAGATAGTAATAATCAAACAATAACTCAAACAAGGGTAATAACAGTACAAGCAGATAGTCCAGAGGCTGGAGGAGATGTTTGGAATGCAGGGGTGTCATATAAGCAGGGTGATAGAGTAACTTATTTAGGGAAGCAATATAAGTGTTTACAAGCTCATAATTCTTTAAGTGGTTGGGAACCAGCAAATGTGCCAGCTCTTTGGGGTGCAATTTAATTAATTTTATAAGGGAAGTGCTTAGCTATTTTTTGTAGCTAAGCATTTTTTAATTAAAATCTTTTTCTTTAGCTTCTTTTATTAAATCTCGCATATCTCTTGTAAGTTCTTTTAATCTTGAACTAGCAGTTTGATCAACTAGTACAAGAGAAAAGTTGCGAATTGCTTTATCATAATTTCCAAGTCGTCTATGTAACTCTCCTATCATATATAATAAATTAGGTTTTTGCATTCCATACACGGGTAAGGTTTCATTAAGATAAGTATCTTCAAATAAAGTTAAAGCTTTTTCAAGAAAGCAAATTTCTAAAGTTTTATTTTCTAACAATCTATACATCCATGCAATTTTTAAACAAATCATTCCATTAGTACTAGATTTTTTTCTTATGATGCTAGAAGTAATAAGAGCTAATTTATATCTATCTATGGCTAGATTAATATCATAAATTTCAGGGTGAATTTTTGGTGTCCATTTAGGTTTTATATTGTTTAGTACTAGATCAATCTGTTTACCTTTAAGATGTTCAAAATCAACTTTTAATGCAGAATATCCACATTTATTGCAAATCCAAACATCATAAAAGTAAGTATTAATTCCCTTATAAATTATAAAAAAGTCAGAGTCCTTTCTTTCAATACGAGGAGCATTAACCTTAACTGCCTTAACTTTAAAGTTATTTTGGCAGGCAGGACAAGTTATAGACTTATTAAAAAGCATTTTTTTTTCTTCTTCTATAGAAATATTAGTATTTTTTATTGTTGGATTACATAAATTAGTCAAATTATAACACCCTTTCTAGATTTAACTCATAATAATATAATTATCGTATAGAATATATTTAGTTTTAGTTTTATTTTTGTTATAATTAGAAATTGGAAATATATAAAAGAGGGTGAGGTTATGGCTATGAAGAATTGGAAACAATTTTTAACACCTTATGAGCAAGCAGTTGAGGAACTCAAGGTTAAGTTAAGAAGTATCAGAAAAGAGTATAGACGAAAAAATGAATATTCTCCTATTGAGTTTGTAACAGGTAGGGTTAAGGAAGTTTCAAGCATTCTAGAGAAAGCTAATAAGTATAACATCCCGATAGATAGATTACAGTACGAAATGGAAGATATAGCTGGTATAAGAATAATGTGTCAATTTGTTGATGACATTGATAGAGTTATTGAAATTCTTAGAGAACGTAAAGATATGATTATTTTATATGAAAAAGACTACGTTAGAAATGTTAAAGATAGTGGATACAGAAGTTATCATGTAGTGATAAAATATCCTGTTAATATGGCAGAAGGACCAAGAATAATATTAGCAGAATTTCAAATAAGAACACTTGCAATGAACTTTTGGGCAACAATAGAACATTCACTTAATTATAAATATAAAAAGAATGTTCCAATTGATATTAAAAGTAAGTTGAAAAAAGCAGCAGATGCGGCTTTTATGCTTGATGAAGAAATGTTAGAAATTAAAGATGAGATAAAGGATGCTCAAAAATTATTTGAGGTAAAATCAGAAATAATAACTAGTGTTATGAATAGTATATTAACTTTAATATCATTAGGAAGAGCAGCAGAAGCATCAAGATATCAAATGATGCTAAATAAACTTATAGAAGAAAGTGAAGTTTGGGAGCTTAATAATTTATTATTAGACATACAACGAGATATAGATAGATATAAATAAAAATAATTAAAAAAGCTAATTTCAATTTAATATTGAAATTAGCTTTTTTTTACATTAAAGTATATTTACATATCTTTATGAAGATTAGTGTAAAATACCAAAAATTTTAGTTGTGAGGATTAGTGACATCCACCGCCACAGCTTCCACATCCACCTTCTGATTCAATAAAAGGCTTAAGTGCTAAACCATTTCCGTTATTTTCTGATGATGAAAGAATTTTAAATCCACCAAAATCATTAATTAATTCTTCTTCAATAATGAATGTGATATCATTGATTTTTTCTTCGATATCTCCATCAAGTTTTGAATCAACACTTATATTGAATGCTGGACCACTACATCCATATCCAGCTAAATCTAATCTTATTGTATAGTCATCTACACCATTTTCTTCTAAGAAACTTTTGAATTCTTTGTAAGCTTCTTCACTCATTAAAACTTTTTCCATTTTTAAGACACCTTCTTTCTATTATTAGTTAAAAATTAACTAAGGTAATTATATTATATAATATTAAATAATAAAATCAATAGAACAAACTAAAAAAATAGCATTTTAAATATACTTTTTAGAAGCTTTTGTAAATTTAAAAATTTTTATAAAATTTAATTTAATAAAAATAGAATAAATTTAAAAAATACACTTCAAAAAATTTCCATATAATGGTAGAATTACAATTAGAAAGTTAGCAAGGGGGCAAGAGTTTTGAGCGCTAAAATAAATAATTTAAGAAATTTAAGGAAGAAAGATTTTGAAATAATAAAAGAACTAAGTCTTCTTGGAGCTCATATAAAGAATAGAGTAGACAATGGGATATCTGAAGTTGAAGAGGAGGCATTATTTAATCTTATATCACGATGCGGAGATGAAGTAATAGATGAAACAGGAAATTCAGAATATGATATGAATATTGATGATAAATTAATCAGTACTTATAATGAATTAGTTTTTTGGGAAGTATTAGCTAAAAAATTAGCAGCAAGAGATGTTCTAGAAGAATTTGATGAAGAGATAACTGAAAGTAATGTTGAAGTATATAAAAAAATAAAAAGGGATTATGAAAAAAAATATTTAAATGCTTTTAAAATATCTAAAAGAAAAAATAATGAAAACTTTAAAGAAAAAGGAATCATTTTTGATGATAATTTATTACCATATTAAACTTAACATAATAAATATTATAAGAAATTTGAATTTTATAGAAATTTAACAAAAAATGTAACATTTAATTTTGTAAATGTAGTATAATGAAAAAAATTATTGATACTTATTTTGTCGATGGTATAATAGAAATTATGAAGAAATCTAAGCAGAGAATAGGAGTAAGAATATGACATCATATAGTGCAGAATCTTGTGAAACTAAGATAAAAGAGTATAAAAAATTTCTTGAAGAGGGAAAATTAAATAATGCAGAAATTGTTTATACTGATATTCCAAAAGTAACAGATGGATATATTTATAAAAGAAGAAAGATGTTAACTGAACAACCTATTGAACTAAGATATAATGGTGAACCTGTTATGGAGTTATCTGTTAAGGAAGTACAAGGCACTACAGAAGCTATAAATAGAGCGAAAGGGAAATGTGGCGTTTTAGGACTTGGGCTTGGTTTTTATGTACAGGAAATAGCTAAAAAAGAAGAAGTAACACAAGTTTTAGTGTATGAAATAAATAGTGATATTATTGAATTATATAATAAAAATTATCCAAGTAATCCAAAGATTAAAATAATTCAAGGTGATGGATTTATGTGCGAGAGAGAGGCATTTGATTTCTTTTTTGCAGACATATATTCGTATGAAGTTAATGAAAATGTAGCAAGAGACTACCAAAAGTTAATTGAATTACATGATATTGAGGAATATTCATTCTTTGGACTTGAAAAATTCCTTTTAAGTTGTCCTATGGAAGAACTTATGATGGTTTATATGCCGGATGAATGGATGGATATGACTAAAAAATGTTATGAAAGAGTAGATAGTCTTGGTCAAGTTAAAAATATAAGAAAAATGAGAAGAAATGATGCATTAAAAGTGCTAAAAAAATTGAAAGTAATTTTAAATTCTTAGCATAAAAGCACATGATGGAAAATAATTTATATAAGGAGAATTAGTCTAATAGACTAATTCTTTTTTTTTATACAAAAAGTTTAAATATTACAATAATATTACTTATCTCATAAAGTGGTTTAAAATACCTTTTAAGTGATGTATAATAAAATTAACAAATACATAAAAGGGGGATAAGTTTATGAGAAAAGAAATTAAGAGTTTGTCAAAGAGTCAATTAAAGGGACGTTGGGGAAGTGCAATTTTAGCATTTTTAGTAATTTCACTATTTAATATGGGTATTGGATTTGTAGCACAGTTTTTTGGTGAAGATGTAGTTGCAATTATGGGAATAAATATAGTATCAATATTTATTAGTGCAGCATTAGGATTTGGAGCAGCTATGTATGCATTAAATTTTACAGAAGGAAAAGACGACATCAAAGATATTTTTTCTGGATTTAGAATTATATTAAAAGTGACAGGACTTACTTTATTGATTGGAGTAATTGTTACTTTAGGAACATTACTTTTAATTATTCCAGGGATAATAGCTGGGCTTATGTTATCACAATGTTATTTTATTTTAGCACAAGATCCTGATAAGGGGATAATGGAATGTATTACAGAGAGTAAAAATCTTATGAAGGGAAGACTTTGGGAATATTTTATTTTAGAACTTAGCTTTTTAGGGTGGGTAATATTATCTATATTTACATGTGGAATAGGTTTACTTTGGTTAGTTCCATATCAAAATATAACTTTTGCTAATTATTATAAATTAATTAAAGAATCTGAAGAAATTGGAAAATCATATTAAAAAAAATAACCTAGTTAGAGTAATTCTAACTAGGTTATTTTATATTATTTTACAACTATATTTACAAGTCTACCCTTGATAACAATAACTTTAACAATATTTTTACCTTCAGTTGCTTCTTTGATTTTTTCATCTTCTAAAGCAGCTGTTTTAATTGATTCTTCATCAAGTCCTGAAGCTACCATTATTTTATTTTTGATTTTTCCATTAACTTGAATAGCTATTTCAACTTCATCTTTTACAAGACAAGCTGTATCAAATTTAGGCCATTCTTCATT
>JBOGAY010000087.1:0-6236 GCA_051655925.1 Sarcina sp.
GAGTAAATCTATGAAAAATGATTATATATTAGATCTAGTCGAAACATTTGCAAAAAACCTTTCTAATACCTTGTTTGATGTTAAAGAGGAAATAGACCCCATTGTTATAAATGACTTATCAGATAAAGAAATGCTTAAACTCATTCTAAAACGAATGATATTTGACAAAAAATTTAATGAAGCTGAGGACTTCTTATTCAAATATACAAAAGCTAACTTTAAAGAAGATATTTTTGATATCGGTATTTATTTTTATGATGAACTCTCTAAAAAATCTGACTCCGAACTTATTAGCAAAAACTTTAGTCGAGAAGAAGTGATTCAAGGATTAACTGATTTTAAATTAATCTATGATATAAAATAACCTTTTAAATGTGAAATAAATAAAAAGCCTAGATAATTAAACCTAGGCTTTTGCTTACCTCACATTATTTAAAATTATCTTTGTTGTTTCTCCAATTCTTCTTATAAAATCAAAATTATCAAGTTTCATATTATATATATCAAGTTCTCTTAATCCATATAACTGCTCTAATGAATTAGTATTATCCATTGTAACATTTCTAAGTTTTAATTTATGAAGCCTTTTAAGTTCAATAAATGCAATTACATCTTTTAAATGTAAGTCTTCTAATGTTAAATCTAAAAGATAATTGATATGTTTCAATCCTTCTATTTCCTCTTCCTTTATACAATATCCTGCTATTTCTAATTCTCTTAAATTTTTAAGATTTGAAAGATATTCAAGTCCTTCTATTTCTCTTGATACAATTCTTATCCTCTTCAAATTATACATATATTTCACTACTTCTAATGATATTTTATCAAATGCTCCAAATAAACCTTTTGATAAACTCAGTATTTTTATTTTTTCAAGATTAGCAAGTGATATTTCTCCATTTGTAATTTTACTATTCTCTAAAACCACAAGATTATTTAAAATCCCTTCCCATTGTGAATCTATTTTTATCATTATTTCTTCACGTTTTTTCTTTGATCTTTCAACACCATAAACATAAGCATTCCCTTTCTTCCAAGAAACAACTTTTATATTTTCAATTTCTTTAACCTCAAGTTCTGTACTATTAAACTTCTCTAAAATCAAATCTAAAAGATCATCAAAACTATCAGCAATTAAATATCCATTATTTTTTTCTGTATTAATTACTATTACTTGTCCATACTTTCCATTAATATCTGGATTCAAATCAAGCACTAAATATCTACCTTGAAAATCTTCTGCAAATGGTATCCATTCTTTTTTATATTCTCCAGCTTTCATAAGTCTCATATTATCATCATTCATTTTAAAATTTGACCTTTGTATATATTCTATTTGATTTTTAATACTTTGAATATCCATCCATCTCATTCCAAGCATACTTCCATATACAACAGATTCTGTTTCACCATTATGTATAAGATATAAATTTTTAAATTCTTGTGGCAATTTTGTTCCTGCTATCTCTTCAAGTTCTTTTAGCATTTCTTCATTTGCTGGAGTATTCAATAATTCTTTTAAATTGCCTATATGATTACTTAATTCACCTATAAATTTATATTTTTCTAAGTTTTCTTTCTTTTCCAAAATAAATCCTCCATTTTCCACATAATATCTTATTTGATGTATTATTAATACTATTTTACCATATTTTTGTCAGTTAATGAAATTATTTTATCATACAAAAAAAGACAAATATTCCTATTTGCCTTCCTCAAATTATAATATTAGATTGATACTCTATCATACCACTTACTTTGAGCCTCATACATTGTCTTATATTGTCCATCCTTAACTATAAGCTCGTCATGAGTACCCACTTGTAAAATCTCTCCAGCCCCTAAAACAACTATCTTATCGGCAATCCTAGTAGTGCCCATTCTATGTGTAACAATAATAGCAGTCTTGTCTTTTGCAATTTCCTTAAACTTATTAAATATCTTACCTTCTTCAACTGGATCTATTGCTGCTGTTGGTTCATCTAGAACAATAAAATTATTAAATTTGTATAGTCCTCTTGCTATAGCAATTCTTTGCCACTGACCACCTGATAAATCTATTCCCCCAAACTCTCTTGATAACATTGTACTAAGTCCATTTTCAAAACTTCTTCCATTTACATTAGTATCTACATTTTCTAAGCGCTCTAAAATTTCTTTTTCATTTATACTATTAATATTGCTTATTGAAACATTATCTTTTAAATCAAATTTATATCTTTCAAACTTTTGGAACACAGCAGAAGTATTCTTAAATATAGATTCAATCTCTAGATTCTTCATATCTTCACCATCAATCAAAACATTTCCTTTTGTTGGCGGATACATACCAAGTAGAACTCTCATAAGTGTACTCTTACCGGCACCATTTTCTCCAACTATTGCAATTGTTTCTTTAGGTTCAATTTTTAAACTTATATCTTTTAATATTAAATTTTCACTCTCTGGATATCCAAAAGAAATATTTTTAGCTTCTATACTAGGTGCATTTATAATTTCTATTTTCTTACCGTCTCTTTCATCTAGTTCTAAAAATCTTATTAAATTTTTAGAACTTCCAACTTCTCTAGTCATACTTCCAATTTGTTGACAAACAAGTTCTTCTACCATTATAAACACAGTATATATTGAAGTTAAAACTGCTGTAAATTCTCCTATACTTATCTTATTATTCATAAGACTTATAAATGTTAAGAATAAAGTAGTACCATATCCAACTGCTGTAATAAATTTCATTATTACTTCAATTAAATTAACTTTTTTTTCTGCCTTCCATATCTTCTTATTAAGTTTATTTAAAACATCAATATACCTTTTATTGAAATAATCAAATCCGCCAAGAAGTCTAGTCTCTTTAAAATACTCTCTATCAATTAAATATTTCTCGCTTTGAATAAATTCTCTTCTAAGAGGTGCACTTTCATCTTCAAGCTTTGCAAAAACTTTTAGTCTGATAAACTGATTTATTATCACAGGTAAAAAGGCACAAAGTACAATTAAAATCAAAACGGGATTTAATTTATATAAATAATCTGCCATTAAAATTAAATATGATACATAACCTGTAATAACAGTGGTTAAAGTGAATATGAAATTAACAGAACCATAAGCTCCATTATTAGCTTTATTTATATCATCTAACACTTTAGTATCTTCAAAATTAATAGTTTCAACCTTAGCCATCTTTTTATTAACTACATTTGTTATTGTTCCAGCTGCTTTCATCGATATACTATACCACTGAATATTTAAAATAGCATTACTAATATGTGCAAATATTAAAACTCCCCCTAAAATGAAAGCATAAAAAATTGCACTTTCAATTGTTGTATTTCCATTTGCAAGTTTTGTTGCCTCATCAAAGAACCACTGTGTTGCATAAGTTTGTAATACCCATGAAATACCTATAAATAGTCCTGCAATGATAAATAAGAAATACCTAAACTTATTTCCCTTTATAATTATAGGAGCAACAGTTTTTACAATCTTAAATACGGATATCTCTTTATCTTTTTTTAACATGCATACCACTCCTTTTGACTATTATACATATTTGCATATATACCTTCTTTTGCTATAAGCTCTTCATGCGCCCCTTCTTCAATAAGCTTTCCACCATCAATTACAAATATATGATCACAAATCTTCGTAGAACCCAATCTATGACTTATAAAGATTGTTGTCTTATCTTTACTTATCTTCTCAAAACTTTCATATACTCTACTCTCACTAACAGGATCAAGTGCCGATGTTGGCTCATCTAATATTCTAAGAGAAGCATCACTAACAATTGCTCTTGCCATTGCTATTCTTTGCCACTGTCCTCCTGATAAATCAATTGAACCCTCTTTTAACTTTCCTAGCTGCGTATATTCTTTATCATCTAATGAATTAATAAATTCGCTTAGTCCTATAACATTTATAGCATTAACTACTTCTTTACTAAAGTTCTTATCATTCATTTTATTTATATTACCAACTTCTATATTTTCCTTTATATTCATATAATATTTAGCAAAATCTTGATAAACTACTACACTTAAAGATTTAACTTGTCCACTAGTATATTCTTTTATACTTCTGTTATTTATTAATATTTCTCCCTTAAAGTCGCTATAAAGTCCTGTTATAAGCTTTGTAAGTGTTGTCTTTCCACAACCGTTAACCCCAACTATTGAATAATGCTTACCTTTTTCAATTTTTAGCGATAAATCTTTAAATATATAGTTATCACACCCTTTATATTTGAAAGATACATTTTTAAACTCTAATGTTTCAAGTTCTATACTTTCATCTCGCCCCACTAAAGCACCTTTCTCTTCTGTAAGATTTAACATAGCTTTTAAGTCTTTAAAATACTCTATGTCAAAGGTGATATTCTTTATAAACTCTGAAAGAGTCCATGATAAATCATCAATAAGTCCCATAGTCCCATTTCCTACAGCAACAAAATTCCCTATATTAATAGTTCCACTTGCAAGAGGAATTAAAAATATAATGAGAGTAATCATTACTGCAACTGATGCTATAACGCTTCCAAGTTTAGCCCTTAATATCCACTTACTCTGAACCCCTATTTCTTTTTTGATAACGTTATTATATATTCTAATCCACTTCTCACTCAAAGCTTCACCAAAACCAAATAGGTTTCTTTCATATGCATTCTCCCTACTTGATAGAACGGAGCCTATATAATTTGAAAATCGTCTCTCTTTTGCTACTTCTTTTTCAACTTCATAGGCTTTATTCCCACTTCTAATTGACATGATAAAGAAAGGAACACAAACCACTAAAAGTAGAACTACAGAAATTACTGAATATGATAAAAGCACTATTAGTACTCCTAAAATTTTAAGAACTAAAGAAACTAATAAAAGTAAATTAATATAAGCATTTTTTATTTTAGTTTCAACATCTTTTGAAGATCTTTCAACTAAATTCCAAGTCTCTTCTGATTCTACATTAGAATATTCGAGACTAGTAATCTTCTTCACAATCTCAGATCTATATCCCACTTTTAACTTTAGTTCCATACTTGTCCCTGCAAATAAAATAACTTTTTCAAACACCCAATCTAACATGACTATTAAAATAAGCATTGAAATTGAAAAATAAATTTTATTAAACTTCATCTCACCATTTATAATAGCCACTGCTCTATTTACAAATTCCGTAACTAAAAACATTTGTACCATTGGTACAAGTCCACTTAATATCTTTTGTACTAAAATAATAATTGCTTCAAATTTTGCATACCTAAATGGTATACCTAAAATATCTTTTAAATATAACTTCATATCCCCCTCCAAATTGTATTTTCTTACATTTTATTACAAATAAATTCTTTTGAAAATACTTTTACGAATGTTCTCTTATTTTTTTCACAAATTCTAAAATTTTTCTCTAAAAACACATTTTTATTTTTTAAATATTTATTTTTAGAGAAAATTTCTCTAAACTCTTATTTTTCAGTACTTTTTTATAAATTAATCTTTAAAAAAACTTCTGTTCATTTTTTATTTTAATAAGGAATATTTTTTTATTTCATTACACATTGGATTGATTTATTATTCATTTAATACAAAATATTATTTTTTTCAAAAATATTCATTATCTTTTCTTTTTAATATTGAATCCCTATCAAAACACGAATATTTACAAGCACATCAACAAATATTATACTCATTTAGTCAAGATAAATTTATTTTTTTAAGGATGTGTAATTAATGCAATTTTTTAAGAACTTCACACTATTCCAAAAGGCTTTTTTCTTATTCTTTACAATCGTAAGTGTAATAGCCTTTCTATTACCAGCACTTATTCTTGGAAAAAGTTTTAGTTCTCTTTTTTCACCACTTGGAATTTTAGGACTTATATGTACAATATCAGGAATTTTAGTATCTATTTATACAGCTAAAGCATCAATCTCTGGTTATGTTTGGTGGTGGGTAAATACTGGAACTTTTGCAGTTATAGCTTTATCAGGAGATTTATATGGTCAATTCATCAAAAATTTCCTCATCTTACTTCCTCTTCAAATATATGGTTTTATAGCTTGGAGAAGAAATATGTCAGCTACTAAATCTGATGAAATTGCAATAAGAAAATTTAATAAGCAACAAACTGTGCTTTATATCGGTTTAGCTATTATATGTTTTATTTTATATGCAATATTTTTAAAAGAACTTCCAAATATACTTAAATCATTATTTGGAATAACAATAGCAAATGATCCT